>ONWQ01000146.1 GCA_900321565.1 uncultured Eubacteriales bacterium | reverse complement strand
CAGAAGGTCACCCGGGAAATGTATGACCGCCAGATCGACGTGATCACCGAGCGCCTTGCCCCGCATATGCGCCGGTATGCACGCCTGCTTCAGAAAAAGCACAACCTGGATACCATGACCTTTGCGGATCTCAAAATCGCCCTGGATCCGGAGTATGACCCCAAGGTCACCATCGAGGAATCCCATCAGTACATCCGCAATGCTCTGTCCATTCTCGGACCGGATTATGTGGATATGGTGGACCGCGCCTACCGCGAGCGCTGGATTGATTTTGCCCGGAATATCGGCAAGAGCACAGGCGGCTTCTGCTCGGGTGTCTACCGCGGGAATTCCTTTATCCTGCTCAACTGGAATGACCGGATGGCAGACGTGTTCACTGTCGCACACGAGCTCGGGCATGCAGGACAGAATATGTACAGCGGGAATGCGCAGTCCTACTATGACACGGAGCCGTCCACATACCTGGTGGAGGCACCGTCTACCATGAATGAACTGCTGCTGACGCATTATCTGTCGAATACGGAAAAGGACAGCCGTTTCCGCCGCTGGGTTCTGTCCAATGTTGTGAGCAATACGTACTATCATAACTTTGTCACACACCTGCGGGAAGCCTGGTACCAGAGAGAAGTGTACCGGATCATTGATCAGGGCGGAAGCGTCAATGCGGATGTGCTCAGTGATCTGTTCCGCAGAAACCTGGAACTTTTCTGGGGCGATGCCGTGGTGATCCCGGAAGGCGCAGAGCTCACATGGATGCGTCAGCCGCACTACTACATGGGTCTGTATCCCTATACGTACAGTGCAGGCCTGACCGTTGCCACCCAGGCCATGCTGCGCATAGAAAAGGAAGGCGCAGGCGCTGTGGAGGACTGGAAGCGCTTCCTCGCCGCCGGCGGGACGGAGGACCCGGTAGGGCTTGCGAGAATCGCCGGGTTTGACATTACCACCGACCAGCCGCTGAATGCCACCATCGATTACATCGGCTCCCTGATCGATGAGATCTGCCGCCTGACAGAAGAGATCGACGGGATCCGCCTGTAAACGGGAGCCTGCGCAGGCCGGAAACGACGGACAGAAAGGCAGCCCTCTGCTCTTACCCTGTCCACCGTGCCGTATATCCGGCAGACAAAATCAATCAACACGGAGAGGAACCTTGAGCATGTTCGGAATGAAAAAGGAGATCAGACAGCTGCAGGAGACACTGCAGAAGTATATGCAGGGCGCAGGCGCGGATGCACAGGATACCCGGAAAGGGCAGGAAAGCGTGCTTACGGGCCTGCGCCAGGCACAGGACAGCATGACTGCCGGGCTCAGGGAGCTGCAGGAAGGATTTAGCCAAATGCAGGAATCCGTGCGCAGGCATGACATGACGATTGAGGACATGCTGGATGAATGGGAAGACATGCAGCAGAAGCACCGTCAGGAGACGGAGAGCCTGAAGAACGAACTGATTGAACGACAGAAGGCGGAACTGGCGGACCTGTCCGGCCGGGAGAAGGACCTGATTGACATGACGATCCTGGCCTGGGACCAGCTTTATATGCTGTGCATGGCGGCGCAGCAGGCAAAGGATGCGAGCTGGACACAGCAGCTTTCCATGTCGGAGCAGATGCTGCGCGGGAAAGCACTGCAGCTGGGGCTGGAGCGCACCGGCACGGCAGGCGAACCGTTTTCCTATGATGTACATGAAGCAGTACTCAGGGTGGACACAGACGATCCGGAAAAGGACATGACCGTGGCCACCGTGATTGCCCCCGGCTACTGGTACCGGGGCACGGCATACCGCAAGGCCAGGGTGGAAGTCTACCGACTGAAAGAGGAGGCACATGAAGCATGAGTCTGATCATTGGCATTGACCTTGGTACATCCACGACGGAAGCCGCGATCTTCCGTAATGGTGCACCAGAGATGATCCTGAACCTGGACGGCCAGGAAATCACACCGTCCGCTGTCGGGCTGGATGCGCAGGGCAACTGGGTGGCCGGGTCCCGGGCCAGGGCACAGTACCTGCTGGAACCGGAAAAGACGGCCATTGAAGTCAAGCGCATGACCGGGCTCGGGGAAACGATCCGTCTTGGAAACACCGAGTATGAACCGGTGGAGCTGCAGGGAAAGCTTCTTTCCTATGTGCGGGAGTATGCCAAAGCATACCTGGGTGAGGATGTCACCCGGGCGGTGATTTCCGTGCCTGCATACTTTGACCATGCACAGCGCATGGAAACCATCCTGGCCGGGGAAAAGGCCGGGTTTGAGGTGGAGCGGATCCTCAATGAACCGACTGCCGCGGCCATGAGCTATGGCCTGGAACATCTGGAAGAGGAGAGCCGTGTGCTGGTGTATGACCTGGGCGGCGGCACGTTTGACGTGACGCTTCTGGAAATGTACACGGGTGTGCTGGAGGTTGAGGCGAGCAGCGGGGATAACCAGCTGGGCGGGAAGGACTTTGATGAGAAGCTGGAAGAAGAGCTGCTGCGCAGGTTCCGGAAGAAGACCGGTGTGGACCTGCGCAAGGACCGGGTTGCCATGGCCAGGGTCAAGGATGCAGCAGAAAAGTGCAAGATCCAGCTGAGTGTGCAGCCGGCAGCACGGGTCCAGCTCCCGGCACTGTGCGTGAAAGACAATCGGCCGCTGGAGATGAACGAAACCGTATCCAGGGAAGAATTCGAAAGCCTGACAGCCGACCTGCTCAGCCGGACGCATGCGCCCATGGAGCGAGTCCTGGATGACGCAGGACTGAGTGCTGCGGACATTGATCATATTATTCTGGTTGGCGGATCCACACGCATGCCGATGATCGCCCGGGATATTGAAGCGTTCTTCGGGAAGGAACCCACTGTGGCGGTGCATCCGGACTTTGCCGTTGCCACCGGTGCCGCGATCCAGGCCGGGATTATCTCAGGTGAGATTGACCCGTCCGAAAGCCTGGTCATGACGGATGTGGCGGTGTTTACCCTGGGCGTACGGGTAGGCGACTGGACGGATAATTTTGATCTCATGAGCCCGATCATTCAGAGAAACACGACGATCCCTGTATCCAGAACGCAACGCTATTACACATCTGCCCCGGGCCAGAGACAGGCGCTTGTTGAAGTCTACCAGGGCGAGAGCCGGTCTGTGTCACATAATCATTTTCTTGGCGAGTTTCTTGTCAAGGGCATTCCGGAGGCAGACGCAGGTGAGGAAGCCATTGATGTCACGTTTGCCTATGATATGAATGCACTGCTGAAGGTGACCGCGGTGATCGCTTCGAACGGTGAAAAGGCAGAGATGGAAATCAATCTGATGGAAAAGAAGGAAAAGCTGGACCTTTCCAAATGGAAAGACGCACCGCACGCCAGGGAATACAGGACACT
>ONWQ01000252.1 GCA_900321565.1 uncultured Eubacteriales bacterium | reverse complement strand
CTGGCCTTTTCACGCACTCAGTATGCGTTTCCTGATTGCGTATGCCCTGAGCCAGTGTCACATCATTCAGAATCGGAAACTGTCCGCGGAAGTTCGCGGACAGTTTTTCGTCTTCAGGGATGCTGTCCCGGAAGAAAATTTCACGGAATCTGAAAAACATGCTTGACTATGACGTAACGTCATAGCATATCATGGAATCACCACAGACAGGGAGGGATGCACCATGATGACGGTTCATGAGGTAAGCAAGCTGACAGGCGTGAGTATACGCACGCTGCAGTATTACGACCGGATCGGTCTTCTGCACCCGGCCCGGTACACGGATGCAGGCTACAGACTGTATGACGATACAGCACTGGAAACCCTGCAGCAGATTCTTCTGTTCCGTGAGCTGGAGTTTTCCCTTAGTGAAATCAGGCAGATTATTCAGAACCCGTCCTTTGACCGCAGAAAAGCACTGGATCAGCAGATCGAGCTTCTGCAGCTGAAAAAGGAGCATCTGGAAAACCTGATTACACTTGCACGTGGAATCCGATTGACAGGAGTGAAACACCATATGGATTTTTCCGCATTTGACACCAGAAAGATGGATGAGTATGCCGCGCAGGCAAAGGCTTCCTGGGGAAGCACACCGGAATACCGGGAGTATGAACAGAAGGCCAGGGGAAGAACCAGGGAAGAAAACGCTGCTCTGGCCGAAGAAATGATGAACATCTTCCGCGAGTTCGGCGCAATCCGTGAAAAAAGCCCTGCGTCCGATACGGCACAGGCACTTGTGAAAAAACTGCAGGATTTCATTACCGAGCATATGTATACCTGTTCCGCAAAAGTCCTGTCCGGGCTCGGCATGATGTATGCCGGCGGCGGAGAAATGACACAGAACATTGACCGGTATGGCGGGAACGGAACCGCCGACTTCGTCAATAAAGCCATTCAGGCATTCTGTAAATCAGAGACTTAATGTACGGCACGGCCGTAAAGATCCGGCTGCAGCATCGGACCTTCACGGCCGTTTTTCTGTATAGCTTTCTGAATACCACATGTCAAAAGCCAGGGCATCCTGTCCAGGCAACCATGCTTAGATTCATTTTCTGTTCCTGTTAAGCCATTCCACACAAACTGTGCTCGTTTCACGGAAGATTCTGGAACTCATACCCGCTCCCTGTACCGGCGTTGAACCAGTATGGCCGATCCGTTTCACTCCGGAAAACCGTTCTGAGCAGATAAGGCTCATTCTGTGCAAGACACTCCAGGTGTTCCCGGATTTCCCGGTATCCGGGATCATCATAAACATTTATGTATTCATGAGGATCCCTGCTCAGATCATACAGCTCACGGTAGATCCGTGCACCTTCACGATACTCAAAGCCTACGGCATTCAGACAAAGCTTCATCATTCCGTCCAGGACCGCAACCCTGCCTTCGCATGAAGAAAAGATCACCCTGTGCCCCACTGTTTCCGTGCTCAGCGGAATTCCATCCAGTCTTTCCGGCAGTCTGCATCCGCCGAGTTCCAGTATGGTCGGAAAAACATCACAACTGCTGACACGCTGCTTTATACGCACTCCGCATTTCTGTCCGGGCCGGCTGACCAGCAATGGAACCCTCAGGACATCATCATACAATGCAGAATTCTTACCCCATAGACTGTGGTTTCCCATCATATCTCCATGGTCGGATGTGAAAACAATCGCCAGGTTATCACCCCATATTGCCCGTGCCTTGTCTACAATCCTTCCAATCCAGTCATCAATCTGGACAATATTGGCATAATACTTCTGACGCCAGCGTCTCCAGTAGCATTCATCGAAATTCTTCTGCGCACCATCTGGAGCGTTCCCACTTCCTTCAGTACATGGGCCTGTTCCAAAGTATCCCATCCGGTTATGCTTGCTTTCGTCATCCCATTCTCCATCACGGTATTCCCTGGGAATATCACGGTCCATGTTCACCCTGTCCATGTATTCACTGGGTACATCCATCGGATAATGCGGGCCTGAAAAACTCACCCACATGAAATGCGGCTGGTCAGCACTGCATTGTTCGAGATATTCCAGCGCTTTGCGACCTGTCCATGAATCGGGGTGTGTATCTGCCGGAAGCGGATAGTCAGGTAACTCGCCTACTGTCCGTCTGGTGACAAAAGCTTCCCTGTATGGTGCCAGAATTCCCTGCTTTTCCATGTCAATGGAGCAATCGTCATAATACCACATGGTAATATTCTTATCATCCTGCAGATCCAGATGATCCATACCCAGGGACCGGTAATATGTCAGAAACGTCTCATATCCCTGGGTCAGATAGGGCCTCACGGCAGGATACGGACACGGGGCAAAATGACACTTTCCATGCATGGAGGATGTATACCCTGCCTGCTTGAGGCATGTAAAGAGGTTCGGCAGCTGCTGAGGCAATGTTGCACCAAAGTTGTTGGATATACAGCCCGTCCTGTGTGGTGCAAGACCGGTCATAAACGTACAGCGTGCCGGCAGGCAGACAGGGCTGGCTGAATAGGTTTCTTCATAAACCTCAGAACGATCCATCAGCGAACGAATTGCCGGCAGACAATATGGCATGTCTTCCCGGTACACTGTATCCCGGTGCTGCTCATCGGTTGTGATCAAGAGTATCGAAGGTTTCTGCACAGTCATTTTCTCCCCTCATGACTCCCAGGGCATGCCCGGAAAGTTTTCATGCAAACATGCAGGGAAGTGTGCCGCTTCACAGCACACTTCCCAAATCAACTTTTTTATTCTTGCAGGGTTATTCAGGACGTACGATTGAGACATACCGGTCATACGCAGCTTGTACAGCGTCAATCGCTTTCGCAATCCCCATGCCTTCTACAGTCGCTACATAGGCATCCCAATTATCCAGAGACTCGGTTCCGATAATGAATTTCAGAACCATTTCGTTGACATAGGTATCCACATTGGTCATAACTTCCGTGCGTATCTCGGTTTCTTCCTCAGTCAGGCTTACACTGGGCAGATAATAATCATGGTCCAGCAGCGGATCATCTCCATATTCTTCACGGATCGCAGCCGCTTCAGGAGATTTGAGCAGGTTTGCATGGCATTGTGTATCCGAATACGCATACGTTGCACAGTTGTGCCCTTTGAAATAGTAGTTCAGGCCTTCCTGTGAAATCCCGTTATAATCCCACTGCGCAGGTAAATACTGTGGTTTGCCGTCCACATACTCAAAATTCAGTCCTTCGATGCCCCAGTTGTTCAATTCAATACCAGGAGCAGTATAACCAAAATTAATCCATTTGATAGCAGTCTCAATATCCTTGCATGAGCTTGTCACGGCAATACAGCCATTGTCATAATCACGGCGGACCATAGTATTGGTGTAGTGATCCCAGTGCAGCTCCTGATCTGCACTCAGTCGTGGATATGGTGTAGAAAGCACATGATAACCTTCTGCGACACCAAAATTGTATGCTGCCACAACAGGCTTATCATACGTACCAATTTCATCCATGGCAAACAGTGTATCAATATTGCTGATGCTCATGAAGTCCTTGGAAATATACCCTTTCTCATACCAGTCATGCATAAGTGTCAGATAGCTCCGGAAACCCTCTTCAATCTGGCCATAGTGGATCTTGCCATTGACCTGATAGAAATCCTTCATGACATCGTAGGCACCCATGAATTTCTCGTCATAACCATTGGATGCAAGTACATACGGTGTAATCCCATTCGCGCTCATCACTCCGAACAGGTTCTCCCAATCCGCTACGGTCGCCGGCACAGACTCAACTCCCAGTTTATCCAGAAGCTCCTTTTTCAGGATCAGACGCATCCAGGCCGGGTTCGGCTCATTGAACACGCGGAACATCGAACTGATGACTCCATCTGCATCCGCAGCATCACGCCAATATTCATCACTGGATGTGATAATCGACCAGTACTCCGGTGCATATTCAGGCAAGTACGGCGCAAGATCAATGAAATACCCGTCCAGATAGGCCTGATAAATACCATTGCCATACAGATTGGAACCGATGATAATGTCCGGCATTTCTCCGGAGATCAGAAGCATATTCAGCGTCTCCCTGGCTGCTGAACTCGTCGGTTCCACAAACTCAATGTGCACACCGGTCAGCTCTTCCATCTTCTGATAATACGGTGTTTCATTCCAAGAAGTAATATAGTCCTGAAGATTGGCGTCCATCGCTCTGAATACCGTCAGTGTGACCGGTTTGCCGGTCTTGTTCACGTAAGGCGCGCCTTCTTCAGCTGTCACCACACCCGGGATCATGGACAGCACCAGTACTGCGCAGAGCATAAGGGAAAGAAAATGTTTCATAACTCAGTCCTCCTTTGATCATTATATAAATGGACATTCCGGTCCATTTTTAACAACGTCAGCCCTTAACCGAGCCCAGCATCACGCCCTTGACGAAAAAGCGCTGGACAAATGGATATATACACAAAATGGGTACTACCGATACAATAATAACTGAATACTTGGTCAGCTCCTTCAGGTAAATCGCATTGGCATCCTCTGTTGTACCGCCTGCCCCGTCATACATCAGGATATCCCGTACAAACATCTGCAGTGGATACTTGGACGTATCCGTAAGATAGAGCAAGGATGTAAACCATGCATTCCAGTGTTCCACAGCATAAAACAGCATCATGACTGCTACGGTTGCCTTTGCCAGCGGCAGATAGATCTGAAACAAGATCCGGAAATCACTGGCGCCATCCATATAGGCAGACTCTTCCATTTCCCGCGGGATCGCCGCAAAGGAAGTGCGCATGACAATCAGGTTCCATGTATTGACCGCAGTCGGGATCAGAATTGCCCAGCGTGAGTTCAGCATGCCCAGACTCTTGACCAGCATAAAGCGCGGAATCATGCCTGCCCCGAAGTACATGGTGAAGACAAACAGGAAGATAATCATCCGGCGAAATGGCCATCCCGGACGTGACAGTGCATAAGCCCCGAAACTCGTCAGTACCATATTGATCAGTGTACCAACCAGTACATAAAAGAGCGTGTTCAGATACCCTGAAATAATGTTCGGGTTATGGAAAACAGTCTCATACCCTTTGAGCGAATACCCGTCCGGCCAGAAAAGCACGCCCCTGTGACGGATCAGTCGGATCGGGTCCGAAAAAGATGCAGCGAGTACATGGATCATAGGGTACAGACACAGGAATGCAATCAGAGTAATACACAGATAATTCACGGCTGTCAGCGCTTTCTGGGAAGGCGTCCTGGTTTCAATCATAATCCCATCTCCTTACCACAGACTATTTTCCGTGAGCCTGCGGCTCAGGGTATTCGCAAAGAACAGCACAATCAGATTGATTACAGAATTGAAGAGCCCGACAGCCGCACCATAGCTGTAATCCATTTCATACAGGCCGCGACGATACACATAGCTCGAAATTACATCCGCTGTTTCATAGGTTGATGCATTATACAGGAGAATGACTTTTTCATACCCGATACTCATCATCTGACCAAAACGCATAATCAGCTGAACGACAATGACCGGAACCAGAGCAGGAATATTCACGTGCCAGATTCGCTGAAGCCTTCCGGCACCGTCAATGGTTGCCGCTTCATGAAGCGACTGGTCCACCCCGCTCAGAGTAGCGAGATAGATAATCGTACCCCATCCGACATTCTGCCATATGTCCGAGAGCACATAGATCGGCCTGAATTTTCTCGGATCCGACAGAAGGCTCGACCGCTCTCCACCAAGCAATGCAATCACATCATTGAAAAGTGCATTAGACTCACTGAATTCCACCAGAATGCCGCAGACCACAACGATTGAAATAAAGTGCGGCATGTAAGTGACCGTCTGCACAACCCGCTTGTATTTCCCGTCCTGCATTTGATTGATCATCAAAGCAAAGATGATTGCAGATGTAAAAGAGAATGCAATCATGTATGCATTGAGCACCAGTGTATTACGGATCGTGCGCCATGCGTATGGGCTTTCCAGAAAACTTATAAAATGCTTCAGCCCGATAAACCGGCTTCCACTGATGCCTTTCATCGGCTTATAATTCTGGAATGCAATGACTGCATAATACATGGTGGCATAATGGAATATCAGATAATACAGGAGTACAGGCAAAATCATCAGATAGATGTATCGATACCGTTTTATTTGTTTCAGAAGGCGATATCGTCCGGATGCCATATAACTTCATCTCCAGACCGATGTTTTTTCTTAAGAACAGCATACGCATCACTGAACCGTTTCTCAAGCTGTCATTTTCCAACGAGTTGGCAGAATGCGTGGAAAACAGTATGCGAAAAACAAACATGCATGCAAAAAACGCAGCAAAATGCTGCGTTGAAGAGCTTGATCGTGTTTTCAGCTTCGTTCTGTCTGGTTGATCTCACGGTACTGCTGTGGGGTCACGCCTTCACTTTCCTTGAATTTTCTGGAAAAGCTGGCCATGTCCTGATACCCAACCCGCTGAACAATATCCTTAATCTTCAGATCCGTATCAAGCAGCATCTGTTTCGCTCTGCCAATCCGGAGAAGTGAAACATACTGAATAAAACTGTACCCGGTTTCATCCCGCAGGCATCGGTTTATATAGGTTGATGAATACCCTACCATTTCAGACAGCATGCCCAGTGAAAAATCTGATTTCATGCAATGTTCCCTGATCTGCTCCAGTATCTGTCCGTACAGTATCCGTGTCTTGGATGATCGGTTTGATTCCATAATCGAACAGTTGCGCTGCGTAATACGGATCATTTCCTGACGAAACCGTCCGGCTTCCGTCACTACATCAGTCAGTTGCCCGCCTCCTATACAGGACGCAGCCAGTTCCTGATCACATTTCCGCAGTGTCCGCATCAGAAAATCATAACGTTCATATGTCCGGTTGAGTATTGTATCCGCACCTGCTTCCAGCTCATCCAGCACCTGATCCAGTAATGCAAGAGCTGTAGTCTGATCCGAGCTCTGAAGCCCCTGCAGAAAGATCCTCAGATGTTCTTCCCGGGATTCCTTACCTTCCGGCTGGTCCAGCGCCCCGGCATCATAAAGATAGACTGATGGATACCGGTCATTAGCGGGATGGTCATGCAACGCAATGAACGCTTCCAAAAAAGAATGTGAGACACGTTCTGTCCCTGTGTACTGGCGCCCGACAGCAAGCGTAGGAGTATTTAAGCCCTGCTGAGCCAGAAACTGCTGAACTTCCCCTGCCTGGCTGAGGCGATCACAGTCCATTTCATGACAAACCGCCAGCAACGCATAAACCTGTTCCATTTCCATCAGGACACCATGGATATCTGCTCCCTTGACATCGAGCCGTTCCAGCTGTTTCCATACTGCTGCGGTTTTTTCCCCTGTCACTGGCACCAGAATGACATAAGCAGAAAAATGGTCCAGTGGGATATCCGCACATACACCGGAAAATGTTTCCATTTCGTCTGCCCGCAATGTTCCTCTCATGAGACGCGAAATTAGCTGGTCCCGGACCATAGGACGCTGCATGGCAATCCTTTCCTGCAGCAGGTTTACCTCTTCTTCCATGGAAGTAAACTTCTGGCCGATCCGTTCAAAATCGTCCTCTCCTTCCTGGCTGTCCACTTCCCCAACACGCGCCAGCAGTTTCTGAACAGGCCGATAAAAATAGCGTGCCAGAAAAAGCGCTATGATCAGGATAAAGACAGACAGCACCAGGAACATGAGCAGACTGTCCTGAAGAAAAAGAGATGTACCTCCATAGAGTCTGGACAGATCAACGGCTGTTATGATATGCAGACCATAGATATCCGATTTGTAATGGATCACATCATAATCAGTCCCGGAAACACGTATCGGTGTCACCAGACCAACCCTGCTCCGGATCAGCTCAGAGCGCGCTTCCTGGTCCTGCGCAGTTCGTTCACTGACCACAATCCCGTCCTGAAGGCTTGCGGTATACACATATGTATAATCCGGTTCCATGCCAAGATATGAACTGATCAATTCAAGAATATCCTTATCCTCCACCAGGATCACAAACGAGCCCAGTTTCCGGTTACTGTCCGTAAACAGCGGGAATGCAAAAGCTACAAGTCCTCCCGATGCAGTCGGTCTGTCCCCAACCATAGGCCAGACGGTCATGGATGTAATCCGGTTGATCCGGGTAAAAAAGCCGGACATTGTAAAACTGGTCCTGCCCTGATACTCGTCCTCGATGGCTCTGTACTCTTCTACGCCAATGTCTGTGTAAAGGTATTTGCTTCCCGATATATAGATCATGGCACGGCATGGAATCATACTGTTTTGTTCCACCGCAGTCAGATAGGCGGAAATCATGGGTACCTGTTCTTTGAGCTGCGGAAGCGTTTCCCAGTCTTCCAGTTCCCCGGAAAGTCCGAGGCCTGAGCTTGCAGACTGCATGTTCTGGATCATATGGTCCATACGGGATGCTGTCTGTGCAACAGAGCGGAGATATGCCTGTTCTGCTGTTGCACGGTGATTGCTACGATTCACAAGCACGAGAGTGCTGATCATAATCACCAGTGGAATCAGTGACAGACATACATAGGCAATCCAGTATCTTCGCAGTATATGACTCTGCTTCCGTTGTCCAAGTGGTATTCTGTGCATGCGGACCATCTCCCGGAATTCATCCTGTTTCTGTACCCTTATTGTAGCAGATCCTTCTTTAGAGCACAAAGGTTCCGACGTACGAATACAATGATCAGCATTTTTCAGGATTCTCTGTTGATAAGCCGTGTGTTCAGAGGATCCGGAAAGACTGTCGACCTGTATCCTGTGGCTCCTGCTGTTTTCTG
>ONWQ01000327.1 GCA_900321565.1 uncultured Eubacteriales bacterium | reverse complement strand
GTAGAGTATAGTATAGGCTGCAGTGGCACCGGGATACACGGCCCGGGTCTGAACCAGCAGTGCATGGTTACGTCCGGCAACCACCTGAGAGCCAAGATAGGCAACAGGTTTGTATGTTGTTCCGACAAGCCCGGTTACTGCACGCCGGAGAAGATCCCGGACTTCCTCTGTGACGGCCGGGTCTTCTGCATATGTCCAGCCGCCGGCCAGCGGGACTGGCTGAATAGGTACGTGCTGAAGGAGAAGCTCCTGTGTCAGTTCCCAGAATGCTTCATCATTCCGGAGCAGGTATACTTTGTGGTCCGAAGTTTCCAGCCGGTGTGCATCAAAACACAGGGTGAACACGCTTCCATCGGAAAGCGTGAAAATGATTTTCGGATACCAGTCGGTGATGAATTCGTTCACTGGCTCGCCGAGCTCAATTCCGCTCAGTGTCTGCCAGAGTGCCTGGACCGTGTCCGGGTCCGATGTTTCCGCGAACTGGTCTGATGAATCTGTGCCTTCCGTATATGCGGCTGACTCCAGGGTGATACCGGTACTCAGCAGTTCACAGACCTGATCCATCCCGGTCAGAGCGGCAAAGGATGGCAGTGATTCCGCAGATGCACTGAAGATACTGAGAATCAGGATGATACAGAGAAACAGGGCTGTCTTTTTCATGGAATTCGATCCTTTCCCGGCACACTCAGGTGCCGTAACCATAGGACGCAGACAGTTGCAGAAAGTTCCATCATGTTTCCGGAGTTTTTTCACAGAACCACAGCGAAAACGGCTGCAGGGGTGTCAGGGACTTGGCAGCGGGATGGCAAAGGGATACAATGCTTCTGGCACCTGGCATGGGATGTATGTATGCATGCCGGGACAGGGGATGGAAAGGGATGGAACAGAGTATGGAACGGACAATCCGGCGGATCCTGGTTCTGAATGGGTCACCCGCGGGTGAGAACAGCATAACACTGTATACAGTGCTCTATCTGCAGAAGCATTTTCCGGAGTATGACTATGAGATTCTTCATGTCGGTCAGCGGATCCGGAGCATGGAAAAAGATTTCTCCGGGTGTGCTGAAGCACTGAGACGGGCTGACCTGATTCTCTTCTGTTATCCGGTTTATACATTTCTGGCCCCGGCACAGCTGCACCGTTTTGTGGAGCTGATGAAGGCGCAGGTGGCGGAGATCCGGGGACGGTTTGCGGCACAGATCACCACATCCAAGCATTTCTATGATGTGACGGCTCACCGGTATATACAGGACAACTGTGATGACATGGGGCTGCTGTATCTTGGCGGTCTGTCAGCGGACATGGATGACCTGCTCTGTGACAGGGGACGCAGGGAAGCCCGGGAATTCTTCAGCATGCTTCTGTGGCGTGCGGCACACGGGTATTCGGAGCCCAGGCGAGTACTGCTGCCGGAGACGGCATGCATAGCCGATCCGGAGTCCGTGCCTGACCTGCAGCAGAATGCCACAGGGCAGACGGACCGCAGTGTTGTCATTGTCACGGACTGTGAGCCGGACCAGGAACAGACTGCGCTCATGAAAGCAGTACATCAGTTTCAGGCGTGCATGCCATGCACTACGCGCGTTGTGAACCTGAGAACATTTCCCTTTGCCGGTGGCTGTCTCGGGTGTTTCCATTGTGCAGCATCCGGAAAATGCGTGTATCATGACGGGTTTGATACATACCTGCGGGAACAGATTCAGACAGCGGATGCCATAGTATACGCATTCACCATCCGGGATCATTCCATGGGATACCGGATGAAACTGTATGATGACCGGCAGTTCTGCAACGGACACAGGACGGTGACCATGGGAAAACCGGTCGGATATCTGGTGGACGGGAACCTGGATGCAGAGCCTAATCTTCGGATGCTGCTGGAAGCCCGCGCTGAGGTCGGAGGAAATTACCTGGCCGGGATAGCATCCCATGCCGGGCATATGGAGGCGGAGATCCGACAGCTGGCAGACATGCTCGGCTATGCCATGGAGCACCGGTACGTGCCACCGAAGAATTTCTATGGTGTGGGCGGGCTCCGGATTTTCCGGGATCTGATCTGGCAGATGCAGGGGCTGATGCGTGAAGATCATCGCTTCTATAAAAAACATGGGTTCTATGACTTCCCGCAGAAGAAGCGCGGACGTATGCTGGCCATGTATCTGGTGGGCGGCATGATGCGGAACCGGCATCTGCAGAAAAAGATCGGCGGGAAAATGACCGAGGGCATGATCCTGCCATACAGGAAAGCTCTGGATAAGTAATGGAGGAACAGACATGATCCGGGGGGATTTTCATACGCATACCGTATTCTGTGACGGTCATGACACAGCCGAGACCATGGTCCGGGAAGCCCTGCGCCTTGGTATGACACACCTGGGATTTTCCGGACATATGGACCAGGATATTCATATGGAACTTCCTGCATATACTGCCGAGATCCGCCGACTGCAGGCGCTGTACCGGGATCAGCTGGATATTCTTCTGGGGATTGAGCTGGATGTGCTGTATGATACGGCATGCACGGAAGGCCTGGATTACTGGATCGGATCGACTCATTATATCGGCAGTGATCTTACGCATGCACGCGGGGTTGACTGCAGCCCGGAGCAGAGCCTTGCCATCTGTGAAGAGGACTTCCATGGTGACTGGTACCGGATGTGCCGGGCATACTATGAACTGGAAGCAACAGTATATGACCGCACAGGGTGTACGTGGGTGGGGCATTTTGACCTGATCAGCCGTTTTAATGATACCATGCAGGCGTTTGACGAAACAGACCCGCGTTATCTTGGCCCGGCAGCTGAAGCAATGGAGTACCTCTGTGCGCAGCAGGTTCCGTTTGAGATCAATCTTGGTGCGTTCAACCGCGGGAAGAAAGAACTCTATCCGAGAATGGAACTGCTGCGGCTTTTGCATGACCTTGGCGGCCGGATCGTACTGTCGACGGATGCGCATAACGCTGCAAACCTGATGCGCGGGATGGATACTGCGCGGGAGCGCGCTCTGGCATGCGGATTCCGTGAAGTGTGGTACCCATCCCATGGCAGGGACGGGCGGGTCGAACTGTGCGCCTGCCCTCTGGACTGACTGGAATGCATATCCGTACGAGGCTTGGATGCTCTGATGAGCGGAAAGGAAACAGTATGCAGCTGATGGACTTGATGAGCCAGCCGGTCTGTGACCGGCTGAAGAGACATGGCATGGACCGGCTGGCTGCCATGTACCGGAAATGCTATGCCTGCACGTGGGAAACCACACTGCAGCGGGATACGGATTCGATATTCCTGGTAACCGGTGATATTCCGGCAATGTGGCTGAGGGATTCCTCGGCCCAGGTATTCCATTATCTCGACCGCGCGGCAGAGTTCCCTGAGGTCATGCAGGCGATCCGGGGTCTTCTCAGACGGCAGTTCATGTATATCCGCCTGGACCCGTATGCCAATGCCTGGAACCGGGGACCGACAGGCACACACTATGCAGACCGGTCAAGCTTTACAGAGGAAGCCAGGCCCTGGATCTGGGAACGCAAGTATGAGATTGATTCGCTTTGTTATCCTGTGCGTCTTGCCTATTCTTTCTGGAAGACAACAGGGGATACCAGCTGGTGTGATGACGGATTCAGACAGGCAGTACAGCGGATACTGGAGACATGGCGGACCGAACAGCATCACATGGAAGCATCCCCGTATTATTTCGTCCGGGAGCATGTGCGGGAGAGTGACACGCTTCCCTTTGACGGGAAGGGGACACCGGTAACCTATACCGGCATGACCTGGAGCGGGTTCCGGCCCAGTGATGATGCGTGCCGCTACGGGTATCTGATTCCATCCAACTTTTTCTGCGCCGTGACGCTGGATCAGATCCGTGAGATTGCATCAGTACTCTGCCATGATCCTGTACTGGCTGAAAGTGCCGGATCACTTGCCTCAGAGATTCGAGCAGGGCTGGAACAATATGCGCGGGTACATCATCCCGAATACGGCGATGTGTTTGCCTATGAAGTGGACGGGAACGGGCATGCTCTGCTGATGGATGATGCCAATGTTCCCAGTCTTCTGAGCCTGCCTTATCTGGGGTGTGTGAGCAGGGAAGACCCGGTGTATCAGGCAACACGTGCCATGCTCCTGAGCCCGGAAAACCCATATTATTATGCAGGCGAACACATCCGTGGCATCGGAAGCCCGCATACGCCGGAATCCCATGTCTGGCCGATTTCCCTGTGCATTCAGGGCCTGACATCGAACGATGCAGGTGAAATGGAGCAACTTGCCCGCATGCTTCAGGATATGGACGCAGGTACACTGTCCATGCACGAGAGCGTCTATGTACATGATCCCAGTGTGTATACACGTGCCTGGTTTGCCTGGGCGGATTCCATTTTCTGTGAGTTTATGGATGTCTTCAGCCGGACCCTGTAAAGGAGAGCGTGCGCTATGAAGATACTGCTGACTGGTGCTGCAGGTGTTGTCGGGAGCGCGCTGAAACGTGCCTACCCGGACATGATTCCGGCTCCATCCATTCGCCATGCGGACATAGGTAAGATCCGTCAACTGATGGATACGGTTCAGCCGGATGTGATCGTGCATACCGCAGCCATATCCGACATTGGTACATGCCAGAAGGAACCGGATGCGTCTTATCAGGCGAATGTCCTGCTGCCATGCCTGCTTGCTTCAGCATGCGGACCGGCCAGGCTCATCTGTTTCAGTTCAGACCAGGTGTACAGCGGGTGCCAGGAACAAGGCCCGTATACAGAAGACATGGCGTGTCCGGCAAACGTCTATGCCATGCATAAACTGGAAATGGAAAACCGGGTGCTGGACCTGCGTCCGGATGCCGTGATGCTCCGGGCTGAATGGATGTATGAGATGCAATCCGCACGTTCCAATTATCTGAAGCTGATACTGGAGGGTACAGGAGAACTGGTGTTCAGCAGCCGCCAGTATCGCGGTGTGACCTATCTGAAAGAGGTCGCAGAGGCAGTCCCTGCACTGACCCGATTACCGGGCGGTGTATACAATTTCGGCAGTGAGACGCGTAAGTCCATATATCAGATCACCCGTGAGCTTGTGGATTTCCTGCAGCTTCACAGGACGGTCACGGACGGGGGAAATACGCAGAACCTGTGGATGGACTGCAGTCGTGCAACCGGTGCGGGTGTCCGCTTCAGTACGGTTGAGGACGCGCTCCGGCGCGCTGTCATGGACTGGAGAGGTGCCTCCGGAACATGAACCGAGCGCAAGGCAATCGACAGCTGCAGCATCACAGGTTTGCATCCATAAAATCTAGAATGCGATGCCAGTCTGTCCGTGTAAAGCAATGCGTGCCCGGACGGCGGCAGTATCCGATCCGTCCTTCCGGAAGGACCATGTCATCTGTCAGTTCCGGAAGATCGCGGATTGCCTTTTCGCCGAGCAGTGTATAGACCGGACTGGCTGCGAGACAGGCCAGATATTCATTCTCAGGGTCTGCCCAGAGATCGGATGCTGCACTGGTAACACACAATGGCCGTGGTGCCAGCAGAGCGAGCAGAAAATGCTGGTCAAAAGGCATATGTGCCTCCTGGCCTGCATAGTTTCTGTATGCAGGAGCGAACCAGAAGGGGAAAGTCCGCGTGATATCTGCCACGGTTTCCCCGGTGTTCCCGCGTGCCAGGGCTGCTCCGGCACATCCGGACTGTATACTGGCTGCTCCGGCAAACCGGGTATCCCTGGCCGCAGCCCACAGAGCTGTTTTGCCCAGCCGGGAATGTCCGACAATGCAGATTTTTCCGGAGGCAACTTCCGGGACCTTCTGCATTTCGTCAAGCAAGCGTGAGGCAAACCATGCCCAGATTGCGATCTTGCCTCCGTCATGTTCACCGCGTTGCCCGTCCGGATAAAAAGCGGCTGCAAGTCCACTGGTAAAATCCGCATCATCTGTGGTTACCTGCTGGTAATCGAAACAGCAAAGCCCATACCCACGGCTGCAGATTTCCTCTGCCGGCACAGCGGACACCGGGTGGGTCCGGCTGAAGCATGGCATAATCCACAAGGGAACCGGTTGCTCAGACCTGGGCAGGACATACCAGTAGGGAACCGTGTACGTTTTTCCGTGGGTTTCAAGGACAAGCACCATGTCCCGGAAGATCGAATTCCCGCCATGGACCCGTTCCCTGTCCTCCTGGTTCAGCAGACTGTGCTGACTGAAGCGAAGGTCTGGAAGTATTCCATACAGTTCCTGCTCCATAAGTCCCATGATTTTCTGCCGGCGCCCGGGCCAGTTGCTTCGGGTGGAAAGCATGAGATCCGGCAGACCCATTTCAAGGATACGTTTTCCGTACATGATGTTGGCACCCTCCTATGAATGACTGTGTGATTCGTCTGCCTGCCAGATTCCATCTCCTGCAGAAAAATCCTGCTGCATGGATCCTGTACGGGCTTTTTT
>ONWQ01000369.1 GCA_900321565.1 uncultured Eubacteriales bacterium | reverse complement strand
GCTAGTCAACTCCGGACTCGTTTTCACAAGCCCGCGACTTCAGTCGTGGGTAATTGACGCTTCGTCACCTCCCTTGGTGATGACTCCGGTGGCCATGCGCGCGGCACGGCGCTTGCGCAGGTTATTGAGAATGCCTTCCTCGGCAGCCATGAAGAAGATGATGATGGACTGCACGATCAGGATCAGTTCACTGCTGATGCCGGTCTTGGACTGCATGGTGATGGAGCCGATCTTGAGGATACCGAAGAAGAAGCTCATGAGAATGGTGCCCAGCGGGCGGTAGCGCATGATCATGGCGACCAGCATGCCGTCGAAGTAGAACTCGCTGGAGAAGTCGGGCTTGAACCGGGTCTGGAGACCGAAGCATTCGAACATGCCGAGCATACCGCACATGGCGCCGGAAATGAGCATGCCGAGGATGCCGAGGGTGGAAGCGCGCAGACCGGAGAAGATGGCAAAGCGCTCATTCTGGCCGGTGAGCTTCATGCGGAAGCCGGTGGTCGTGGAACTCATGAGGTACCAGACCAGCAAAGTGATGGCCGCGATATAGAATACGGACTCGGTCAGGTTGGAGCCCTTGATGATCTTGGAGAACTGGAACACCTTATCCAGGGCGGCCGTGCCCTGGGAGACACCGCGTTCGGAGGTCTTCAGCGGTCCGTTGGCCATATAGGTGCAGAAGTAGATGGCAATGGAGTTCATCAGGATGGTGGTGATGACCTCGCTGATATGCATCTTGATCTTCAGCAGGGCCGGGATGAGTGCATACAGTGCACCGGCTGCGATGGCGGCGAGCATGCACAGGGGGAGCACGAGCCAGGGTGACTGGCCGGTGAGCACCGCGCCGAGCCAGCAGGAGGCGAGCGCGCCCAGGTACATCTGGCCTTCACCGCCGACATTGAAGATGCCGCCCTGGGAGGCGACCGCGGTGGCAAGACCCGTCATGCACAGCTGAAAGGATTTGTACAGTGTATTGCCGATGGCGCGCTGGTTGCCAAAGGCACCCGTGAACAGAGCAGCGTAGCCTTCCAGCGGGTTATGGCCCGTGGCGATCATGATGATGCCGCCGACCAGGAATGCGAGAAGGACGCTGACGAGGAGACTGAGCAGGTATTCTGCCCGGTTATGTGAGTTCGTTTTCATTGCGCGTCCTTCTTTCTGCCGCCGGTCATATAATAGCTGATCTCGGTCTTGGGAATGGAGTCCGGTCTGAACTCGCCCGTGATTTCACCCTCGTAGATGGTGACGAGACGGTCAGAGAGACGGTAGAGCTCGTCCAGGTCGGCACTGACCAGGAGAATGGCGCAGCCATGGTTGCGCTTGTCCAGGATCTGCTTATGAATGAAGTCCATGGCACCGATGTCCACACCGCGTGTGGGCTGGGATATGACCAGTACGGAGGAGTCGAAACTGAATTCCCTGGCGACCACGACTTTCTGCATATTGCCGCCGGACAGGGAACCGACGCGGGTGTCGACACCGGCACCACGGATGTCGAACTCCTCAAACTTGGACTGGGCATAGGCGCGCATGGGACGCTTGCGCAGGTGAATCTTCTTAAAGGAGAATTCCTTCCGGGATTCCTTGCCGATCACCAGGTTATCCGTGATATCGGCCTGAGCGGAAACACCGGTGGAAAGGCGGTCCTCAGGCACATGCGCAAGCCCGAGGCTGCGGATTCTTCCGGGACTCCAGCCGGTGACATCCGTGCCGAGCACGGTCACACTGCCACCGTGTACCGGACGCATGCCGGTAATGGCTTCAATCAGCTCACTCTGTCCGTTGCCCTCAATACCGGCAATGCCGAGGATCTCGCCGCGGTGCACCTCCAGGCTGATGCCGTTGACCGCCTTCAGTCCGCGGTTGTCCCGGACATGCAGGTCATGCAGGGCAAGTGCGACCTCACCGGACGGCGTATCGGTGCGCTCAAGCGCGTCCAGAAGCACATCCTTGCCGACCATCATGGAGGCGAGAATATGCTCATTGACATCCCGGGTATTGCAGATATCCACCAGCCGGCCCTGGCGCATGACGCCGACGCGGTCGGAGATGGCCATGACCTCATAGAGTTTATGCGTGATGATAATGACGGTCATCTGTTTCTCCCGGACAATGGAGCGGATGACGTCAAAGAGCTCATCGGTTTCCTGCGGGGTGAGCACGGCTGTGGGTTCATCCAGGATAATGACATCGGCACCGCGGTAGAAGGTCTTGAGGATCTCCACACGCTGCTGGAAACCGACGGAGATATCGGAGACACGGGCGTTGGGATCGACCTTGAGGCCATACTCGTCCACGAGCTTTTCGGTGATCCGGACCGCTTCCTTGAAATCATAGAATATGCCATGCCGGGGTTCACTGTTCAGGACGATGTTCTGCGCTACGGTGAACGAAGGAACGAGCATGAAGTGCTGATGGACCATGCCGACGCCATGGGCGATGGCGGTGCTGGGGCTGAATGTGGTGACCTTCTCACCCTTGATGAACACTTCGCCCTGGCTGGGTGTATTCATGCCATAGAGAATGTTCATGAGGGTGGACTTGCCGGCACCGTTTTCTCCGACCAGGGCAAACACTTCACCCTTGTGGATGTCAATGGAGACATCATCATTGGCGAGTACGCCCGGGAACTGCATGGAGATATGCCGCATGGATACAATCGGTGAGGATTGCGTTTCCTTCAACTGGAATCCCTCCCTGAGCTGAATGTGAAAAGAGCGGCGTTCCCCTTCGGGAACGCCGCTTTGTGCGCGGGGTTACTGAGCAGCAAATGCTGAGGGGACAACGATTTCGCCGGCAATGATCTTGGCCTTGAGTTCTTCGACTTCGGCCTTGAGTTCATCGGAGACCTGCTGAGGCATGTCTTCCGTGCCATAGACGATATCAATGTATCCGGTGGCCATGTCGGCATTCCAGATGGTGCCGCCGACGAAGTAGGTATCGGGATCGGAGACCACGTCATAGATGGACTTGCCTACACGCTTGACCATGGAGCAGACGATGATGTCAGGATTGATGTACTTCTGATCGCCGTCCACGCCGATGGCATAGTTACCGGTTTCCTTGGCAGCCTCAAACACGCCTTCACCGGTCTTGCCGGCAACCTGATAGACGATGTCGCAGCCTGCGCTGTACAGAGCCAGTGCGCATTCCTTGCCCTTGGCCGGGTCTTCGAAGTCATTGGCATACTGGGGCTTGACAACTTCGACGTCCGGATTGGCATACTTGGCGCCGGCTTCATACCCGACGAGGAAGTCGTTGATGGTGTCGCTGTCCTGGCCGCCGACGGCAGAGACCTTGCCGGTCTTGGTCAGCTTGGCAGCGATATAGCCGGCGAGGAAGGAGCCTTCGTTCTGAGCGTAGGTGATGGACATGAGGTTGTCGCCGACGCCTTCGAGGCCGTTATCGATGAACAGGAATTTCTTGTCCGGGAAGGATTCCAGGACTTCTCCGGCTTCCAGGACATCCCAGAACTGCCAGCCGACAGCTGCGATGATATCACAGGCTTCAGCAGCCTCGTACAGGCCGTTTTCATACATGGAAGCATCTTCCTTGCATTCGATGACCTTGGTGACGGTGCCGAAATCGGCTGCCAGCTGATCCAGACCTTCCTTGGATGAGTCGTAGAAGGAACGATCACCGAGGGTGCCGGCCACGACAATGGCTACGGACGGTGTTTCAGCGATCGCGGATACCATGCTGAAAACGAGCATCAGTGTCAACAGGCAGGCAATGATTTTTTTCATGGCAATTACGCCTCCGAAACGAATTTACCGAAAAACGGTATAGGATTCCTTTTCGTCAGGGATTGACAAAATCCTGCTTTGGAGAAGGGAAAAGCACAGAATAATCGAACAAGGTACGGGAAGGAGTGATGACGGATGATCCGAGTGCTGTATGTGGATGCGTGCCCGCGCGGGGAGGCGTCCAGGTCACGGAAACTCGCGGAGGCGTTCCTGGGGGCCATGGACCCGGAGAGGGTGACGGTGGAAGTGCAGTCGCTGCCGCAGATGCACCTGATGCCCGTGGACGGGGAAACGCTCGCGGAGCGGGAAAGACTGTGCGATCTGCAGGACTGGGAAAGCCCCATGTTCCGGTATGCGCGCGCGTTTCAGGCGTCGGATCTTGTGGTGATCGCGGCGCCCTACTGGGACCTGTCGTTCCCGAGCATGCTCAAGGTCTGGGTGGAACACATGTTCATCAGGAACCTGACGTTCGTATACCGGGAGAATAAGCCGGTGGGGCTCTGCCGGGGACGGAAACTGGTGTACCTGACGAGCGCGGGCAGTCCCATCGGGGAGAACGACTGGGG
>ONWQ01000417.1 GCA_900321565.1 uncultured Eubacteriales bacterium | reverse complement strand
TAATCAGAATTCCTTTTGCTGGGCAGCACTTCGAACCTGAGTTTTTCTGGTCATGGAAAGCTTGGAAGGATCAAAAGAAGCAGATACTTGTAAGTGTAATTATGTTCATTCCTGTTGGACTGATTGGCGGCCATCTGTGGAAGGGGAAAGGAATATGGATTGCTACGGGGGTAAGCGTTTTGATCGAAGTGTTGCAGCTTGTGACAGCCAGAGGCCTTTTCGAGTTCGATGATGTGATACATAACATGCTCGGTGCGGCTATTGGGATAGGGATTGTTATCACGCTGCAAGTCGTAAAAAAGAAAATAGAGGGAGTACTAGAATGATAATCTTGAAGATTATTGCTGTCATATTATTAATAGCTGCATGCGTTGGGGTAGTTGCCCAAGTAATGGATTTATCTACTAAATCGAATGGACATAAAGCCTACGGCCCATATGAACGATTTTTTAAACGTTTTTTGGACGCATTTCTTTCAACTGGTGCAGTTATTGTTTTATCTCCCATATTGCTGATACTTATAGTATTTGGCGCATTTAAAATGAAAGGGAATCCGTTTTATTTACAAAAGCGCCCAGGAAAACGTGATCCAAAAACAGGACAAGAGAAAATCATGAAGCTAATCAAATTCCGGTCTATGACAAACGAAAGAGATAAGATTGGAAAGCTTCTTCCGGATAAAGATAGATTGAATAAGTATGGTCGGATTATTAGAGCGACTTCACTTGATGAACTGCCATCTCTCATAAACATCATAAAGGGAGATATTTCGATTGTCGGGCCAAGACCGTTGGCGGTTGACTATTTACCCTACTACACAAATCATGAACGTCATCGCCATGATGTGCGGCCGGGACTTACCGGGCTTGCTCAAGTGAGCGGTAGGAACTCTATAAAGTGGGATGCAAAGTTTAAATACGATATTGAGTACATAAGAAATCTAAGCTTTGTGAATGATGTGAAAATTGTGCTTATGACTGTGAAGAAGGTGTTTATCCGAGAGGGAATTGGTCAAGGCGAAGAGCATCCTGGAAATCTTTATGATGTAAGAGCAGATTGGTTGGATGAAGATGGGATAATAAAATCTGAGTATCAGGATGATAGCCCCATCTGAAAGTAGGTATCTATGATAATCCACGGAGATAAAGTAGTCCTTCGGGCTGTTGAAGAATCAGATAATGCGATGCTCCTGTCCCTGATCAATGATCCAGACACAGAAATGATGCTGGGCGGCAGTTCTTGGCCAGTATCGGAAGCAGAACAACTAAAGTGGTTTGAACATCAGGAGAGGAGCAGAGATGTTCTTCGTTGTATTGTAGCACTTCAAGAGGACGGAAAGGCAATTGGGACAATTATTCTTTCAGATATCGACCAAAAGAATGCTACAGGTCATATCCACATAAAGATGGCAAAGGACGGTGGTCGCGGAAAAGGGTATGGGACAGATGCAGTTAATACGATGGTTCAGTATGCTTTTGAGGAACTGAGGCTTAACTGTATCTATGCCAATATACTCTCCTATAATGAGGCATCTATAAAGCTCTTTGAACGTTGCGGCTTTAAGAAGGACGGAGTTTTAAGACAGCGTGTCTACAAAAAAGGAAAGTTCATCGATATGTTAGCATATTCCAAGATTATTTCAGATTAAGGCAGGTGAGACCATGGCAAGAGAGATAGGCAGTGAATTCCATAGAATGCCCTTTGAAGAAGGTCATGGTCTAACGCTTCCACGTTCTGGTAGTTTTGTTTTCTCTGGGAGAACCGCTATAGAAGCAGTATTAAGAGATATCCCCGATGCTCATACAGCGCTCTTACCATCCTACTGCTGTGATTCAATGATCGTTCCGTTTCGGGATGCCGGGATAGATGTGAGTTTTTATAAAGTGGGCTGGGACAACGGGCTGAAAGTTGAGATCAATGGATTGGCTGACATTTCTCTCTGGTGTAACTACTTCGGCTTTAAGAATGAGATGCCAGAGCTTAATGGTAAGATTATCGAGGATATAACGCATAGTATGCTTTCGATGCACCCGTCTCATCCGCGATCCGATTACCTGGTAGCGTCCTTACGAAAGTGGGAACCAATAAACTGCGGTGGATATTGTTCGCTGAAAATGGATCGAGAAGCTCCGCCAGATGAGTTCGTTCGATTAAAGTCAGCAGCAATGGAACTAAAAAAGGATTATCTTGAAGACTCGGATCCGAAGAAGAAACCACAGTTTCTTTCCATGTTTGGTGAAAGCAATCACTGGTTGGCTGATCATTATTCCGGGTTGTCTATTGATCCTTTTTCACATGGTTTTTTGAGGAGCGTAGACGTTGAGCAGCAGAGAAGAATAAGGCGTGAAAATGCCAAGGCTCTATATGAAGGGCTGAGCGGAAAGATTCAGTTCATGTTTCCCGCAGAGAACATGGATTGCCCTCTCTTCATCCCTATTCTCCTTCCGAACCGC
>ONWQ01000174.1 GCA_900321565.1 uncultured Eubacteriales bacterium | reverse complement strand
TTTACGGTTCGTATTGAGACTGAGTTTACTCAATTTGAATTAGCCATAATGGATTATCAGCATAATGCGTTAGCCCCTGATTCATTCCCGGATTTTGATGTCTGCTGCGAGAATGTCCAGAAAGACTTTGAGGATTACCTTAAGAAATTGCCTGCTTCCAAACCTGAATATGATCTGGCTCGTAAACAAGCTGCATGGATTATCTGGTCATGCAATCTTAGTCCGCATGGATTTATGAAGCGGCCTATGATTTTTATGGGCAGGCAGGGATACAATCAGTCTTTCGGGTGGCAGCCCAGCTTTCAGGCGATGGCTCATCTGGATGATATCGACACTGCCTGGTCTCTTTTGGAATCCATGTTTGATTTTCAGGACGAGTATGGTCAATTGCCTGACTCCATTAATGGTTTCGCTGCAAATTACTCCACGTGTAAGCCCCCATTTCAGGGATTTGCAATTGACTGGATCTTCCGGCATTGTGACCAATCTAAAATCTCATTGGATAAACTTGAAAGAATATATCAGCCGCTTTGTCGTTGGACGGACTGGTGGTTTAAATACAGAGACTGTAATGGCGATGGTCTCCCTTCATACGAGCATGGTGACGAATCTGGTGGCGACGTCGTTTCCATTTTTAGATATGGATTGCCCGTTACCAGCGCTGACCTATGTGCTTTACTTGCTCTCCAGATGGATATCCTGAGTACTATTGCGGAACGTTTAGGCAAAGAAGAAGAACAAAAAAAATGGAAGCAAAAAAGTGATGATCTTATATTGTTAATGATAAAAAGATTCTGGGATGGATCTCGATTCATTCCTCTTCAAGGTAATCAATGTCTAACCCCAGTCAAAGATCAGATGAGTTTACTATGTTTTATTCCTATAATCTTAGGAAAACGTCTGCCAAACGAGATAACGAGTGCAATAATCCGTACTCTCAGTACCGAGGGAAAATACTTAAGTCAATATGGAATCGCTTCAGAATCAATGGATAGTCCGGATTTTGAGTGTCACAGTGGTTGGGATTGTGGACTTATAATAGCACAAAACCAAATGATGATCGTTAGTGGCCTTGAAGCGTCTGGATATCCTGATTTGGCAAAAACCATTGCGCAAAGATACTGTACAAGTATTCGAAAAAATGGGTTCTATAACAACTTCAATCCAATCACAGGCCGTGGGCTCGATCATCGCTGCTCCACTGGAACAGCACTCATTTACTGGACAAGCTGGGTATCAGCAGTATATCTTATCCTGCAGAAGTATTATGAATAACCACATTATTTCAGTATTAATGTGTTACTCAAGTTACAATACGATATATGCTGATGTTCTGGTTCATCAAAATAATGGATGTGGAATGAAAGTGAGAAACGGATATTTCCGGCTCATGTAGTGAGAAGCAACACAATGTATGAAACAGAAAATACGTCTGATTCCGATGGCAGTAGCGATCTGAGTTAGACGTATTTTCTATATTCGGGAATGTGAACAAGATCCTCACGGAAAGCAACTGTGAAGAGAACTGCATGGGAATCAGTTCAGGAGCAAAAAGGGTTCCTTATGTGTTTTCCGAATGGAATCCAGAATATTTCCTCTGAGTGACATGGGACGTACGTGAGCAGCAAGAAATCAGACAGAAGGCTTTTCTTTCGGGATCCGGAGCTTTTCAGGTGGCTCTTCCACACTGATCCTGTACCTTGCCGTTCCACTGTCTTCCCGGGTGTTGGAAGAGACAAGCTCTGCATGTTCCACAGGCTTCGGCAGGCGGCCGGTGCGCATGCGTTCCTCAAAGCGCTCTGCAGCTTCACGGTCTGTAATATACTCCGAGTTTTTCAGCATGTTCAGGGTATCTTCGAGTTCCTGGTTTCTGCCATATTTATACATGAGAATCAGTACGGATTCCGGTGTGTAGATCCGGTCGGCCATGGTCACATCCAGGGCACCGACCTTATTCATCCCCTTGGCATGATACACGGTAGCCCGTGGATCATACAGGAGCTTCCAGCCGGCAATCCGTGCGCGCCAGGAGAGATCCACGTCGTCGTTGTACAGGAAAAAAGACTCAGCGTCATAGCCATCCAGCTGACGGAAGCATTCTGTGCGGATCATGGAGCAGGCACCGGAGGTCCAGTCCACTTCCAGGGTTTTCTGGTCATAGCTTTTCGGATGCTCGACAGGCATCTGGCGGGCTTCCACCATACCGACAGCGGGATCATCAAAATGGGGAAGCAGGCACTGAAGGAAATTGGTGGATACCACAACATCCGGATTCATGAGAATCAGGTAATCCGCTGTAGCGTCTTTGGCCTGCATGTTGTGACCGAGGGAGGTCCCGGTGTTCTGATTAAAGAAACGGTACTTCAGCCGGATCTGGTTCCCCAGTTCTGTTTCCTGGATATTCCGGATAGTTTCGTCCGTGAAAATAGGTTCCGGACTGGCGTCACCCCAGGAAAGGGTGACATCCATTGGCTGATGTAGGGTTTGCTGTGCGATCCGTGCGGCATTGGCGATGGATGATGCGGAACGGATCAGAGATTCCGGCTGGTTATGGTAAAGCACGGTCTGAAACTGAATGGCTGCCATGTGCTGAACACTCCTGTTT
>ONWQ01000061.1 GCA_900321565.1 uncultured Eubacteriales bacterium | reverse complement strand
GTTGCGGTACCACCGTTCACGCTGGTCGGGGCGACTACACGTGCGGGTCTTCTGTCCGCACCGCTCCGGGACCGCTTCGGGATCATCTACCGGCTGGAAATGTATACACCGGAGGAGCTTGCCAGTATTCTCACGCGTTCGGCCGGGATTCTGAAGGTCCGTGAAGCGACACCGGACGGAATGCTGGAGATTGCGCGGCGCAGCCGCGGCACGCCGCGGATTGCCAACCGGATGCTCAAGCGAGCCCGTGACTTCGCAGAAGTGCGAGGGAATGGCGTGATTACTCTGGAAGTTGCGGCACAGGCACTGCAGATGGAAGGCGTGGATGAACTCGGACTGGATAAGACAGACCGGACGATGCTGGCCACCATGATGGACAAATTCAGCGGCGGGCCTGTTGGTCTGGATACGCTGGCTGCGACCACAGGGGAAGATGCGACCACGATTGAGGATGTGTATGAGCCCTTCCTCATGCAGCTGGGGTTCATTATGAAGACGCCCCGGGGCCGCGTGTGCACTCCGGCCGCGTATGCTCATATGAAACGGCCGATCCCTGCGAATATGGCTGTCCAGCTTTCGGATGCATCTGTTGCTGAACAGATCCGTCTGCCGCTGGAATAAAGACAGAGTGGAGAGACTTTTTTGAAAACAACAGATTTTGATTATGTACTGCCGGAGGAACTGATCGCACAGACTCCGACAGAACCCAGGGACCATGCAAGACTGCTGGTCACACATATGGACTCGGATGTGCGGGAACACCGGTATTTTTATGACCTGCCGGAATACCTGCATCCGGGCGATGCACTGGTGATCAATGAAACCCGGGTGATCCCGGCGAGACTTCTGGGTGTGAAGAGTGACACCGGTGTACCGGTGGAAGTCCTGCTGCTGCGCAGGGAAAATGCTACGGACTGGGAAGCACTGGTGCGCCCCGGGCGCAGACTGAAACCGGGAACGGTTTGCGAGTTCGGGGACGGAAGGCTCAGGTGCGAGATCCTGGAAAATGTGCTGGAAACCGGCGGACGGCGTGTGCGCTTTATGTATGAGGGCGTATTTGAGGAAATCCTGGATCAGCTGGGTGAAATGCCGCTGCCACCGTATATCCACGAGAAGCTTCAGGACAGGGAGATGTACCAGACGGTGTATGCCAGGACGGAAGGCTCTGCTGCAGCGCCAACGGCCGGGCTGCATTTTACACCGGAACTTCTGGACCGGATCCGGAGCATGGGCGTGACCATTGTACCGGTACTTCTGCATGTGGGACTGGGTACATTCCGGCCGGTCAAGGAAGAAGATGTGGAGAATCATAAGATGCACAGTGAGTTCTACGCTGTGTCTCAGGAGGCTGCCGATACACTGAACCGGATCCGGAAAAACGGAGGTCGGCTGGTGTGTGTGGGCACCACCAGTGTTCGGACCATTGAAACGGTCGCGGATGACCAGGGGATCATCCATGCAGGCAGCGGAGAGACCGCGATCTTTATCAAGCCGGGTGTCCGGATCAAGGCAGTGGACGCACTGATCACAAACTTCCATCTGCCGCAGTCCACACTGCTGATGCTGGTCTCTGCGTTTCTCGGCCGGGAAAAGGCACTGGATATCTACCGGGAAGCTGTGGAAAAGCGTTACCGGTTCTTCTCTTTCGGGGATGCCATGCTGATTGAATAATAATGAAAGATATGGTTTATGCTCACGATCTGACTGGTTCAGATCCATCTTTGCCGGGCATGGCTTACATGGAGCGTTCTGGCTGAACAAGGATAGCGCGGGTATACGCCGGCAGTACTGCCGGCCCCCGAAACGAGAACCGGATGCATGACCTGTTCCCGGCTATAGGGAGCAGGCTGATCCGAACTGCAGGAAAGTGGAGGAAAGAGAGTGCAAGGATTGAATACACTCAGGCCCGGTCAGCAGGCGCGGGTTGAAGAAGTGGGCGGAAGTGGTGCACTTCGGCAGCATTTTCTGGATATGGGCCTGATACCAGGAGTCGAGGTTACCCTGACCAAACTGGCGCCTATGGGTGACCCGATGGAACTGAGCATTCACGGGTATGAACTGACATTGCGTGTTGCGGATGCGGCACAGATTCAGGTAAGTCCGCTGGATGGACGGGAACAGGCAGTGAAGCCGGAACGCGCCCGTAAACGCACGGACCATCCAGGGCTTGGCGAGGAAGGTAAATTCCATCCGAAAGGCAGTGGCGATCCGCTGCCTGAGGGGACAAAACTGACATTTGCACTGGTCGGAAACCAGAACAGCGGAAAGACGACCCTGTTTAATCAGCTGACCGGCGCCAATCAGCATGTCGGGAATTTCCCTGGTGTGACAGTGGACCGGAAAGACGGCATGATTCGCGGACACAGCGATACATCCATCACTGATCTTCCGGGGATTTATTCCATGTCCCCGTATTCCAGCGAAGAACTGGTTTCCCGGAATTTTGTACTGAACGAAAAGCCCAGGGCGATTATCAATATTGTGGATGCAACCAATATTGAGCGCAATCTGTACCTGACCATGCAGCTGCTGGAAATGAATGTCCCCATGGTGGTCGCGCTGAACATGATGGATGAGCTGACCGGGAACGGCGGTACTGTGGATATCAATGCCATGGAATCCATGCTGGGTGTGCCTGTTGTACCGATCTCGGCAGCCAGGAATGAAGGCGTGGATGAACTGGTACGGCATGCCCTGCATATTGCGAAATATCAGGAAAGACCCCTTCGCCAGGACTTCTGCGGGGCAGATGACCATGGTGGTGCGGTCCACCGGGCCCTGCATGCAGTCAGCCACCTGATTGAGGACCATGCAGCACGTGCCGGACTTCCCCTGCGGTTTGCGGCCAGCAAGCTGATTGAAGGGGACTCGCTGATTGCGGCGCAGCTGCAGCTCGATCCTAATGAGGAAGAGATGCTGGAGCATATTGTGCTTCAGATGGAATCAGAGCGCGGGCTGGACCACAGTGCGGCCATGGCGGAAATGCGGTTTGACTATATCGCAAAAGTCTGTGACGCCTGTGTGATCAAGCCAAGGGAAAGCCGGGAACACCTGCGCAGCCGGAAGATTGATCAGGTGCTGACCGGGAAGTATACGGCGATCCCGATGTTCATCGGGATCATGGCTATGGTTTTCTTTCTGACATTCTTTGTCATCGGGCCTTTTTTGCAGGACCTGCTGGCCAGCGGGATCAGCAGTCTGGGTGAGCTTGTGGAGCGGGGCATGCAGAGCGCGAATGTGAACGCAGCGATCCAGAGCCTGGTTCTGCAGGGTATCTTTGAAGGCGTTGGCAGTGTACTCAGCTTTCTGCCCATTGTCGTGACTCTTTTCTTCTTTCTTTCGCTCCTTGAGGACAGCGGGTATATTGCGCGAGTGGCCTTCTTTATGGACAAACTGCTCCGGCGGATCGGCCTTTCCGGACGCAGTATTGTGCCTATGCTCATCGGGTTCGGGTGTACGGTCCCGGCAGTCATGTCCACCAGAACACTGCCCAGTGACCGGGACCGGCGGATGACGATTCTTCTGACACCGTTCATGTCCTGTACGGCCAAGCTCCCGATCTACGGGTTCTTTGCCAATGCATTCTTCCCGCGGATCAGCTGGCTGATCATGACCCTGCTGTATATCATCGGGATTCTGACCGGGATCCTGATGGCGCTTCTGATGAAGAAAACGATATTCAAAGGCGAAGCGGTTCCGTTTGTCATGGAACTGCCGAACTATCGTCTGCCCAGACCACGCAATGTTCTGCAGCTGCTCTGGGAAAAGGCCAAGGATTTCCTGCAGAAAGCGTTCTCTGTGATCCTGATTGCAACCCTGGTAGTCTGGTTTTTGCAGAAATTCAGTTTCCGGTTCAATCTGGTGGCAGATCCCCAGGACAGTATCCTGGCAGCGCTTTCCAGCCTGCTGGTGCCAGTGTTCCGCCCACTGGGCCTGGGCGACTGGCGGATTGTGACCTCGCTCATCAGTGGGTTCATGGCCAAGGAAAGCGTGGTTTCCGTCATGCAGATGCTGTTTGCTTCTCCGGAAGGCCTGAGTGGAATTATGACCACACTTTCTGCTGTGTGCATGCTGGTTTTCAGTCTTCTGTATACACC
>ONWQ01000059.1 GCA_900321565.1 uncultured Eubacteriales bacterium | reverse complement strand
TCCGGGAAGCACTGATTGGCTGGAAGGACTCACCGTGAAAGTGTACATGGACGAATAAGCATCTGAGCAGTGCGCTGAAGAGCCCGTGTAGCTGGCCAGCGAAGCCATCGGGCGGTACACAGCCCTGTGAGCGATTCATTTCTCATGGAAAGACACTCAGGGTGTATTTTCCTGACAGCGAAAAAAGCAGGAGTCTTTCGACACCCTGCCCGTCCCGGGCAAGGTGTTTTTTCATGGAAGACCTGCCTGTTCTGCATGCCTGTGCGTATTTCTGACAGGATCTCTGCAGGTTGCTGAACCATCCGCCGCAGTTTTCTGTAATACCAGAAGGCGGTTCGGATCGCCACTAAGACATGCGCATACGATGTTTTAAGATGTAACGTTAAACCTTTCCGGTGTCATATTTTCTTCTGTCACAGTTCCAGCTCCCCACGCATTGAGGCCTGAGCCGGAAAGGTTTTCCTGCGTCCATACAACCGAAAACACGCTTCCCCTCCGGATCCTGTTCCGCTCATCAGGTCCTGACACTGTCAAATCCTCAAAAAAAGAATGAGCATCTCACCATGAAGCGGTGTATGCTCATTCCATTTGCTGTTTTCTGTTTATGGATTACATTTCCTGCAGGGAATAAACCCCTGACGGATGGCTTCCTCCCGGCTGTACATGTCCAGTTTATGATCCGGGCTCATGTTGCTGAGTTGTGAGCAGGTATTGCGATGGAATTTCATGCTGTTCAGATTTCCTACATAAGGCGCTTCCGTAGCATAACCGGATCCCATCTGAAAACCGCCATTGCCGCCGGAATGTGACGGGATCCATCTTCCATCACCGCCCACACGGTATCCGTCCGGAGTGGTTGTGTTGGTCAGCATGACTCCCTGACTATTGACATAGTAGGTTCCGCTGATCCATGCATTCCGCATCAGCTCACCGCTTGGCGTGAAATAATACCATGCGCCCCCGATTTGCTGCCATCCGGTATCCATGGCCCCGGAAGCATTCAGATGATAGGTTTTTCCCGCCTGATTCAGCCATCCGGTTGCCATATATCCGTTTCCGTCGAAATAATACCAGACGTTCCGGATCTTTCTCCAGGAAGCTGCAGGATACGATCCATCCGCTTCCTGATACCACCATCCTCTGCCGTCCCGGATCCATGTTCCTGCCTGGGCCACACATAGTACGCTCACTGTCACCAGCAGCACCAGGATTGCACATAAACGTTTCATACTCGGTTTCCTCCATTTCCTCTCCTGACTGGCCTGCGCCAGCTCAGTCTTTCGTATGCGTCTGTACCTTCAGCACAGCAAAGGACTGCGCCGGAAGCTGCAGACATTCCCCTGTAACAGAAGCTTCCCCGATCCTGTAAACCATCTGCCGGACTGCCTCAGGCAGCATAACGCACTGCGATCTGCCTTCCGGGTTTACAGCCATCAGCAGACTGCCCCGGCGGTATACATACGGCTGATCCTTCTCGCCGACCACGGTTTCATATGCGCCGTCTGACTGCAGATCCTCAAACCGGTGTCTGAGTTCCAGGATATCCCGGACACACCGGAGCAGCGAATCCGGATCCCTTTCCTGCTCTTCCACAGTCGGTGCATCTTCGGATGGATCCACCGGAAGATACAGGTCCTTCTCTGCCGCTTCTGAGAACCCGAGGTTTTTCCCGGCCTGCCACTGCATCGGAGTTCTTGAACCCGTCCGTGTATAGCCGCCTTCTTTGGTAGGAAGCACCCGGTAGCGCATACCGATCTCATCCCCGTAATACACAAACGGTACGCCCGGCAGAGTCAGCAGGACCGCATACGCCAGTTTCAGTTCTCTGATGCTCATGCGCGGAGCACAGCGCGGTATATCATGGTTTCCGGTCATCAGCGATATATACCCGGTCTCCCGTGTGGATGCATACCAGGCTTCATACTCGTCCAGAAAACGCCGGATATCCCGGTCCTCAGCATCTTTCCGGAAATAGCTCCGGTCCCTGCCGTCCCGCACGTCCCGCAGAAGCGATTCATATCCGTTCCCGTCATGGTTCAGATAAAAATCCATATGGAATCCCGCGTTCAGGGAAAGTTCCGGTGCACTCCATTCCGAAATCATGGCAGCTTCCGGGTACTCTCTGTCGAGCATTTCCCGAACATTCCTCCAGACCGCGCAGGTTCCGTGTTTGCGTGCATCATCCATCTTGACCAGGGAATCTGCCATGTCCACCCGGAATCCGTCACAGCCGGCATCCAGCCAGAAGCGCATGATATCCTTGATGGCTTCCCGGGTCGCAATGGCTTCCGGATGGTCAGCCGGCAGCTGCCAGGACGCCGACGGGTGAAGAAAACCATAGTTCAGTGCAGGCTGACATTTGAAAAAATTCAGGATATAGGTACCATCCCGTTCGCTTTCCCCGCCGATATACAGCATCCCCGGGGCTCCGTGAAACCAGCTGTCTGTCCATATGTACCGGTCACTCCACCGGTTCCGTTCTGCCTTCTGACTTTCCAGAAACCACGGGTGTTCCTCACTGGTGTGCCCGGGGATCAGGTCCATCAGAACATGCATCCCAAGATCATGCGCACGCCGGAACAACCGGCACGCGTCTTCCATGGTTCCGTACCGCGGCGCCACCTTCCGGTAATCCCGGACATCATACCCGGCATCCTTGAAGGGTGAATCATAGATCGGATTCAGCCAGACCGCATTGCAGCCAAGGTCGCGGATATACTCCAGTTTCCGGATGATCCCTTCCAGATCTCCGATGCCATCCCCGTTGCTGTCATAAAACGATTGCGGGTATACCTCGTAGAAAACCGCATCCTTCAGCCAAGACGGTCCCATACTGATCCCTCCTGTTCAGAGTCCGCTGTGTATTGTATTCCTGTTTCATGTTTTATGCCAGTAGCTGCCCTGATCCGTATCTTTCTTCCATATTTTCTCCGAACGTTCGCCTTTTGTTCCGTTTTTTCTTTTCCCTGCTGCAAATTCTGGCTATATTGGCACAAAAAGATGTTGTTCATCCCATTTACACAGAAAATCGTTCGTGATATAGTGATTAGGTCTCCACGGATACTTCACGGGAACGAACGGGAGGTTGACCGCATGTCGGACACCCTTTTGATGAGCTCAGGCATCCTGCGTCGCACACATTCTTCAAGGACTGACTTTTTCTGCGCGCATGATGCCTTTTCCTTTGTTCGTTTTTCCCTGTAACGATTGATAAGGAGGACTGCCATGGGCGGTTTTTTTGGAGCAGCAGGTCATGTGAATGTGCTTCCGGATGTCTTTTTCGGAACCGATTACCATTCCCATCTCGGCACCCGCAGAGGCGGACTGGCCGCATGGGATCCGGAAGCAGGGCTCCAGAGAGAGATCCACAACATTGAAAACTCCCCTTTCCGTACCCGGTTTGAACGATCCCTGGACGAAATGTCCGGAACCTCTGCCATTGGTGTGATCTCCGATACGGATCCCCAGCCCCTGCTCATCCGTTCCAACCTGGGCACCTATGCCCTCTGTACGGTCGGTGTGATCCAGAACGCCGAAGAACTGATCTCGCAGTATCTCTCCTTCAGCGGCGGGCACTTCGAGGCCATGCGTGGCGGGCATGTCAATGTCACGGAACTGACGGCTGCCATGATCGACCAGAAGTCTTCCTTTGTGGAAGGCATCCAGTTCGCTCAGAAAATGATTGTCGGCACGGCTTCCATCCTGCTTCTGCGGGATGACGGCCACCTGATCGCCGCCCGTGACCTGAAAGGCCGGCTGCCTGTCCTGATCGGCCATGGGGAAGACGGATACTGTGTTTCCTTCGAAGACTTCGCCTACCAGAAACTCGGCTATGAAACCATCTGTGAGCTCGGCCCCGGTGAGATCATGGAAATCAGTCCTGACGGCATCCGGCAGCTCGCAGCACCCCAGCCTGTCAAGCGCATCTGTTCTTTTCTCTGGACCTATTATGGCTATCCCACTTCCAGCTATGAAGGTGTGAACGTGGAAGCCATGCGCTACCGCAACGGCGCCATCATGTCCCGTAATGATCAGGAAGCCGGTTTCAATCAGACGGAGATTGACTATATCGGTGGTGTGCCGGACTCAGGAACCCCGCATGCCATCGGCTACGCCAACCATTCCGGTATTCATTTTGCACGCGCTTTCATTAAATATACACCTACCTGGTCGCGTTCCTTCATGCCGGCCAGTCAGAAAGACCGCAATAAAATTGCAAAAATGAAACAGGTCCCCATCCATGAACTGATCAAGGACAAGAATCTGCTGTTTGTGGACGATTCCATTGTCCGCGGTACACAGCTGCGGGAAACCGTGGAATTCCTGTACGCCAATGGTGCCCGTGCCGTGCACATGCGTTCCGCCTGTCCGCCTATCATGTATGGCTGTAAATACCTGAACTTCTCCCGTGCAACCTCGGACATGGAACTGATCACCCGTCAGGTGATCCAGGAACTGGAAGGCGAGGAAGGATTCAGGCATCTGGACGAGTATGCCGACTCCACCACGGAGCGCGGCCAGCAGATGCGCAGGGCCATCTGTGAAAAATTCCACTTTGCTTCCCTGGAATTCCAGTCCCTGGAAGGCCTTGTGGAAGCCATCGGTATTGATCGCTGTAACCTTTGTACTTATTGCTGGGACGGAAAGGAATAAGGAGGACACACATGAATACACAATCTCATTCTCAGGCCTATGCCGCCTCCGGCGTGGACATTACCGCCGGGTACCGCGCTGTTGAGCTGATGAAGCAGCACATCGCCCGCACACAGATCCCCGGTGTGGTCTCCGATATCGGCGGGTTTGGCGGACTGTTCGAACTGGACCTGACCGGATACACCCATCCCGTGCTCGTTTCCGGAACGGATGGCGTGGGCACCAAGCTCAAGATCGCTTTCCTGATGGACAGGCATGATACCGTCGGACAGGACTGTGTGGCCATGTGCGTCAATGATGTCATCTGCGCCGGTGCCAAGCCCATCTATTTCCTCGACTATATCGCATGCGGCCGGAACGTACCGGAACGGATTGCCAGCATTGTCAAGGGTGTGGCCGACGGCTGTGTTCTGGCCGGGTGTGCCCTGATCGGCGGCGAAACCGCTGAAATGCCCGGTTTCTATCCGGTGGATGAGTATGATCTTGCCGGCTGCTGCACAGGCATCGTGGACAGGGACCGTATCCTGAAGCCCGAAACCATGCAGGAAGGCGACATCCTGATCGCCCTGCCCTCCAGTGGTGTGCATTCCAACGGATTTTCCCTTGTCCGCAGAGTCTTTGACGTCGAGAACACGGACCTGAAAACACCACGGGATGACCTGGACGGCCGCAGTCTGGGTGAGGCGCTGCTCGCACCGACCCGGATCTATGTCAAGCCTGTCCTGCGGCTTCTGGAAAGCGTGCACGTCCGCTCCATCTCGCATATTACCGGCGGCGGTTTCTATGAAAACATCCCGCGTTCCATTCCGGACGGCCTGTGCGCCGTTGTGGACCGGAGCCTGCTCCGCATTCCCGCCATCTTCCGCCTGATTCAGAAACAGGGCAAGATTGACGAGCGTGACATGTTCAACACCTTCAATATGGGTGTCGGCATGGCGATCGTCGTTCCGGCTGCAGAAGCCGATGAGGCGCTCAGCATCCTGAAGGATGCCGGTGAAGACGCCTATATCATGGGCAGCATTCAGAAAGCCCCCGAAAAGATCCGCATTCAGTAAGGAGAAAGGGTATGTCAGACCGTACACGAATTGCCGTGCTGGTTTCCGGCGGCGGCACCAACCTCCAGGCACTGCTGGACGCACAGCAGCGCGGGCAGCTTCCCAGTGGCGAGATCGTGCTTGTGCTTTCCAACCGTGCAGACGCCTATGCGCTGGAACGTGCCCGCAAAGCCGGCGTTCCCACCGCTGTGACGGAGCGCAGGCAGTATCCGACGCAGGCAGCTTTTGAAGAGGCCATGCTGAAGGAAATCGAATCCCACGGTGTACAGATGCTGATTCTTGCCGGGTTCCTGGCCATTCTGTCAGAAGACTTTACCCGCCGCTTCCCGGAACGCATCCTGAACGTACACCCCTCCCTCATCCCGGCGTTCTGCGGGAAAGGCTTTTATGGCCTGAAAGTGCACGAGGCTGCACTCGCCCGCGGCGTCAAGGTCAGCGGTGCAACCGTCCACTTCGTCAATGAAATCCCGGACGGTGGCAGGATCCTGCTTCAGAAAGCCGTTCCCGTACTCCCCGACGATACCCCTGAAACTCTGCAGAAACGCATTATGCAGGAGTGTGAGTGGGTGCTTCTTCCCCAGGCTGCCGAAATGGTTGCAGCCTCCCTCTTGGACCAGAACGAAAAGGAGATCTGAACAATGAAGACTTTTGAACTCAAGTATGGCTGCAACCCGCATCAGAAGCCCGCTCGCATCTTCATGCAGGACGGTTCTGACCTGCCCATCCAGATCCTGAACGGCCGGCCTGGCTACATCAATTTTCTGGATGCACTGAACAGTTTTCAGCTGGTCCGTGAGGTCCGCAAAACACTGAACATGCCCAGCGCAACCAGTTTCAAGCATGTATCCCCCACCTCCGCAGCAGTCGGGCTTCCGCTGTCTGACACACTGAAAAAGGCCTGTTTTGTGGATGACATGCCCGGTCTGGATGATTCCCCGCTCGCCTGTGCCTATGCCCGTGCCCGCGGCACTGACCGCATGTCCTCCTTCGGCGACTGGGTCGCACTGAGTGATGTATGCGATGCCATGACCGCACGGCTGATCAAGCGTGAGGTCAGCGACGGCATCATTGCTCCCGGTTACACGGACGAAGCCCTCGAGATCCTCAAACAGAAGCGCAAGGGCGGATACAACATTGTCCAGATCGATCCTGACTATGTCCCTGCCGCCACCGAGCTCAAGCAGGTGTACGGGATCACCTTTGAACAGGGACGCAATGATATTGCTCTGGATGAATCCCTGCTCACCAATATCGTCACGAAGGAAAAGGACCTGCCCGAGGCAGCCAAACGTGACCTGATTCTTTCCCTGATCACGCTGAAGTACACACAGTCCAACTCGGTCTGCTTTGCCGTGGACGGACAGGCTATCGGCGTCGGTGCCGGTCAGCAGTCCCGTGTGCACTGCACACGTCTGGCGGGTTCCAAGGCAGATACCTGGCACCTGCGCCAGCATGAAAAGGTCCTCGCCCTGCCCTTTAAGGAAGGCCTCGGACGCCCGGACCGCGACAATGTCATTGACGGATATATCAACGGCAATGAAGAGGATGTCTGTGCCGATGGCAACTGGCAGAAATACTTCTCCCGTCAGCCGGAACCGCTGACCCAGGAAGAAAAGCGTGCATACCTGGATCAGGTCGATGGCGTTTCCCTCGGTTCGGATGCATTCTTCCCCTTCTCGGATAACATTGAACGCGCCCGCAAGAGCGGTGTCCGCTATGTGGCTGAACCCGGCGGCTCCATCCGTGATGATGCTGTCATCGAATGCTGCGACAAGTATCATATGACCCTGGCCTTCACCGGCACACGTCTGTTCCACCATTAAGATCTGGGAGAGAATACCATGCTGAATCTTGCTGTCATCGGCGGAGGCGGCCGTGAGCATGCCATTATCCGCAGTCTTCGGAAAAACCCTGAAATCGGAACCATTTACGCTCTTCCCGGCAATGCCGGCATGAAGCCGGAAGCTGAAATCACCGGGATCCCCGCCACGGACCTGGATGCCATTGTCGATTTCTGCTGTGAGCATCATCTGGACTATGTCGTGGTGGCACCGGACGATCCGCTGGTCCTCGGCTGTGTGGATGCACTGGAAGCCAGGGGGATTCCCTGCTTCGGTCCGCGCAAGAATGCCGCCATCCTGGAAGGAAGCAAGGTCTTTGCCAAGGATTTCATGAAGCGGCATCAGATCCCGACCGCCGCATGCCACGTGTTCACGCAGGTGGAGGATGCGCTCGCCTTTGTCTCTGACTGCCCGCTGCCCACCGTGATCAAGGCGGACGGTCTGGCACTGGGCAAGGGTGTCGTCATTGCCACCACCCGCCAGGAAGCCGAGGATGCCGTGCGCGCCAGTATGGAACGTCACGCCTTCGGGCACAGCGGCGACCGGATCGTCATTGAAGAATTCCTGACCGGCCCCGAAGTCTCCGTGCTCGCCTTTACAGACGGCAAGACCATCCGGCCCATGGTCTCTTCCATGGACCACAAGCGCGCCGGCGACCATGACACCGGACTGAATACCGGCGGCATGGGCACGGTTGCACCGAACCCGTACTATACCGAGGACATCGCCCGGATCTGCATGGAAACCATTTTCCTGCCCACCATCCGCGGCATGGCAGAGGAAGGCCGGCCTTTCCAGGGCTGCCTGTACTTCGGGTTGATGCTGACCCCGGACGGACCGAGGGTCATCGAATACAACTGCCGTTTCGGGGACCCTGAGACCCAGGTCGTACTGCCGCTCCTGGAAAGCGATCTGTTCACCATCATGCGCGCGTGCACGGAAGGCACACTGGAAACGACCGAAATCCGCTTCCGTGACGCGCATGCCTGCTGTGTCATCCTTGCCTCCAGCGGGTACCCGGTCAGTTATAAGAAAGGCTTCCCGCTGAATATCCCGGATGAAGTCCGGCCGGATACGTTTGTGGCCGGTGCCGCGGAAAAGGACGGCCAGCTGGTCACCAATGGCGGGCGTGTGCTCGGCGTCACAGCCGTTGCGCCCACACTGGAGCAGGCCATTGAGGAAGCCTATCGCAAGACAGAAAAAATCTCTTTTGAAGGCGCTTTCTGCCGGCATGATATTGGTCAGCGCGCTCTGCGCGCCTGGAAGGAGTAAGCATGGTCCAGCGCATCTATGTGGAAAAGAAACCTGAGCTCGCAAGTGAAGCCCGGGCGCTTCTGCGCGAGTCCAGGGAATTTCTCGGGATTTCTTCCCTTCAGCAGATCCGGATCCTCCAGCGTTATGATGTGGAAGGTCTGGATCCCGCCAGTTTTGAAAAAGCCGTCCGTCTTGTGCTCTCCGAGCCACAGCTCGACCTTGTCCGTCATGAGCTTGAGCCCGGGAACAGCCGGGTGCTTTGTGTGGAATACCTGCCCGGTCAGTTCGATCAGCGTGCGGACTCGGCTGCCCAGTGCATTCAGATCCTGTTCACCGGCGAACGTCCCCTGGTCCGCACCGCACGTGTCTATCTCCTGGATGGCAATCTCTCGGAAGAAGACATGGCCCGGTTCCGGCATCATGTGATCAATCCGGTGGAAAGCCGGGAAGCTTCTCTGGAGCTGCCGGAAACCCTGGACATGCCCCTGACCGTTCCTGAGTCCGTGCCCACGCTCACCGGCTTCACACAGCTTGACCGGGACGGGCTTGAGCATTTTGTCCGTCAGTACGCACTGGCCATGGATGTCGACGATATTGCCTTCTGCCAGTCCTACTTCCGCTCTGAGCAGCGGGATCCCACACTCACGGAAATCCGCATGATCGATACCTACTGGTCCGATCACTGCCGGCATACCACCTTCCTCACCCGGATTGATGACGTCACATTTGACGATCCGATCCTCGAGGATGCCTGGCAGCATTACCTTTCCGTGCGCAACGCGTCCGGTGACCACAAGCCCGTATGCCTCATGGATCTGGGCACCATTGCCGCAAGGTATCTTCGTCAGCAGGGCCTTCTGGATAAACTCGACGAGAGCGAGGAGATCAATGCCTGCACGGTCCGGATGACCGTCTCTGTCAACGGCAAGGATGAGCCCTGGCTGCTGCTGTTCAAGAATGAAACCCATAACCATCCGACTGAGATCGAGCCCTTCGGCGGTGCCGCAACCTGTATCGGCGGTGCCATCCGTGACCCGCTCTCCGGACGCAGCTATGTCTATGGCGCCATGCGCGTGACCGGTGCCGCAGACCCGCTCCAGCGCGTGGAGGACACACTGCCCGGCAAGCTTCCGCAGCGCAAGATTGTCACAACCGCAGCCGCTGGATACTCCTCATACGGCAACCAGATCGGTCTGGCCACCGGCATTGTGGATGAGCTCTACCATCCCGGGTATGCCGCCAAGCGCATGGAGATCGGTGCCGTGATTGCCGCAGCCCCCGAAAAGAATGTGCGCAGGGAACGCCCCTGCCCCGGGGACGTTGTGATCCTGCTCGGCGGTGCCACCGGCCGCGACGGTTGCGGCGGTGCCACCGGTTCCTCCAAGGCACATACCGCCACATCCCTGGAAACCTGCGGTGCAGAGGTCCAGAAAGGCAACGCGCCTGAAGAGCGCAAGCTCCAGCGCCTGTTCCGCAATCCGGAAGCCAGTCTGCTGATCAAGCGCTGCAACGACTTCGGTGCCGGCGGTGTTTCCGTCGCCATCGGCGAGCTCGCAGACGGTCTGGATATTCAGCTGGACCTGGTCCCCAAGAAGTATGAAGGCCTGGACGGTACCGAGCTTGCCATTTCCGAGTCTCAGGAGCGCATGGCCGTTGTGGTGGATCCGAAGGACACCGAACACTTCCTGCGCCTTGCCGCAGAAGAGAACCTTCAGGCCACGGTCGTCGCCACGGTCAAGGAAGAACCCTACCTGACCATGCACTGGAAGGGGCATACCATTGTCCATGTCTCCCGCGAGTTCCTTAACTCCAATGGTGCGGAAAAGCATCAGGTGGTCCATGTGCCCTCCCCTGTCCCGTATGCTGCAGACATTCCTCAGACCCTGCTTGACGGCATGCAGCACCTGGCTGCAGACCTGAACGTCTGTTCCCGGCGCGGGCTCAGTGAACGCTTTGACTCCACCATCGGCGCAGGCACGGTCCTGATGCCGTTCGGCGGTATCCATCAGCTGACACCCATTCAGGCCATGGTTCAGAAGATTCCGCTCGAGCATGGCCAGACCGATACCTGTTCCTTCATGGCCTATGGCTATAACCCCATGATCACCGAAAAGAGTCCGTTCCACGGCGCATACCTTGCCGTTGTGGAATCGGTCTCCCGCCTGATCGCCACCGGTGCTTCGATCGAGGATACCTACCTTACTTTCCAGGAATACTTCCTGCATCCCGGCAAGAACCCTGACCGCTGGGGCCAGCCGACCGCTGCGCTTCTGGGGGCACTTGAGGCCCAGCTGCAGCTCGGGCTCGCAGCCATCGGCGGCAAGGATTCCATGTCCGGTACCTTTGAACAGCTGGATGTTCCGCCCACACTGGTCTCCTTTGCCGTGACCACAGGCAATGTCCAGCAGGTGGTCTCCCCTGAATTCAAGCAGGCCGGCCATTATCTGCTCTTCACAGCGCCTGCATCCGATGCCCGCGGGCTGCCGGATACCACTTCCCTGAAATCAGTCTATGCCTCTGTCACCTCCGGCATGCGTGATGGTCACATCATGGCTGCCTGGACACCTGGTATCGGCGGGATTGCGGAAGGCATCCTGAAGATGTGCCTGGGCAACCGGCTGGGCGTCAAGCTGAACGCAGAGGTTTCTCTCGAAACACTCTTCGGGTACGCCTATGGCGGGTTCCTGGTCGAGTCCGATCTGCCTCTGCCCGGCTTTACGGTCCTCGGCAGCATCACCGACACGCCAGAAATCGTCTGGAACGCCGAAACGCTTGACCTTGCCTCACTGCAGAAAACCTGGGAGGATAAGCTCGAGCCTGTCTACCCCTGCAATATTCCCTGTGATCCGTCGCCTGTCCCGGCACTGAGCCACGCAGCAACGCAGTGGCATACGCCCGCTGTGCATGTTGCCAGACCTCAGGTCCTGATCCCTGCTTTCCCGGGGACGAACTGTGAAGTCGACAGTGCACGTGCCATTGAGGCAGCCGGCGGGAATGCCCGGATCATGGTCATCCGCAACCGCACCAGTGGTGAGATTGCCGAAAGCGTCCGCGCGTTTGCTCAAGAGCTTGCACGCTCACAGATGGTCTTCATTCCCGGTGGTTTCTCCGGCGGCGATGAGCCCGACGGCAGCGGTAAGTTCATTACGGCATTCTTCCGCAATGATGACGTGCGTCAGCAGGTCACCGAGCTTCTGGACCATCGCGACGGTCTGATGCTGGGTATCTGCAATGGCTTCCAGGCACTGATCAAGCTGGGTCTGGTCCCCTATGGCCGCATTACGGATACGGATGCACACGCACCCACGCTGACCTTTAATACCATCGCGCGCCACCAGTCGCGTCTGGTCCGGACCCGGGTCGCCAGCACACTGTCCCCGTTCCTCAGTGCCTGCCATCCCGGCGAGATCTATACCGTGCCCATCTCTCACGGTGAAGGCCGCTTCCTGTGCGAAGAGCCTGTGCTCCGGGAGCTGACCGAACGGAATCAGATCGCCACGCAGTATGTGGACCTTGACGGAAACCCGACCCATGATGTACGCTTCAATCCCAACGACTCCGTGCTTGCTGTCGAAGGGATTACCAGCCCGGACGGGCGCGTCCTTGGCAAGATGGGCCACAGCGAACGCTTCGGTTCCGGCCTGTACCGGAACGTCCCCGGCTGCTATGATATGAAACTGTTCGAAAGTGCCATGGCCTATTTCCGTGGTGTCTGAAAGAGGAGGTCACAATGCGAGACATTGAGTTTCTGAAGCAATTCGACCCTGAAGTGGCGGCAGCCTGCCAGCAGGAGCTTGACCGCCAGAGCAGGAATATTGAACTGATTGCGTCCGAGAATATTGTCAGTCCTGCCGTGCTCACCGCGGCAGGAACCATCCTGACCAACAAGTATGCCGAAGGCCTTCCCGGCAAACGTTATTATGGCGGCTGTCAGTATGTGGACATTGTGGAAGATATCGCGCGTCAGCGTGCCTGCAAGCTCTTCGGTGCCGAGCATGCCAATGTACAGCCCCATTCCGGCGCCAATGCCAACCTGGCCGTCTTCTTTGCCCTGCTCAATCCCGGCGATACCGTCATGGGCATGAACCTGCAGCAGGGCGGGCATCTTTCTCACGGATCCCCGGTGAATATTTCCGGTAAATACTTCCATATCGTACCCTATGGTGTGGATCCGGTCACCGAATGCATTGATTACGATGAAATGCGCCGGATTGCGCTGGAAAGCAAACCCAAACTGATCGTGGTCGGTGCCAGTGCGTATGCACGTACCATTGACTTCCCGCGCTGCCGCGCCATTGCAGACGAAGTCGGCGCCTATCTGATGGTCGACATGGCGCACATTGCCGGCCTCGTCGCCGCAGGCGTGCATCCGTCCCCTGTCCCGTATGCAGACGTGGTCACCACAACCACACACAAGACCCTGCGCGGCCCCCGCGGCGGTCTGATCCTGTGCAGGGAAGCCCTGGCCAAGCAGATTGACAAGGCTGTCTTCCCGGGTACCCAGGGCGGTCCGCTGATGCACATCATTGCCGCCAAGGCAGTCGCCTTCGGCGAAGCCATGACCCCCGCTTTCAGGACCTACCAGGAAAACATTGTAAAGAATGCCAAAGCTCTGGCCCAGGGCCTTCTGGACCGCGGGATTGAACTCGTCTCCGGCGGTACAGACAATCATCTGATGCTTCTGAAGCTGACCAAGGAGAATGTCACCGGCAAGGACCTGGAAAAGCGGCTGGACGAGGTACACATCACAGCCAACAAGAATACCATCCCCAACGATCCGGCTTCCCCGTTCATCACATCCGGCCTGCGCGTCGGCACACCCGCTGTCACCACCCGCGGGTTCGGGCTTGCCGAAATGGATCAGATTGCCGGTTTCCTGACCGACGCCATCCGCGATTTTGACGCCCAGCGCGACAGGATCACAGAAGAAGTCACTGCACTTTGCGACCGCTTTCCCATCTATTCGGAGGTATAAACATGGCCTATCTGTCTGATATTGAAATCGCCCAGAAAACACCCATGCGTCCGATCCAGGAGATTGCCGAAAAGCTGAACCTGCCGGATGAAGCCCTGGAAGCCTATGGCCGTTACAAGGCCAAGGTCTCCCTGGATGTACTCAAACAGGACCCCCGTCCGGACGGCAAGCTGGTCCTGGTCACTGCCATCACCCCGACACCCGCAGGCGAAGGCAAGACAACCACAACCATTGGTCTAGCCGATGGTCTCCGGCGTATCGGCAAGGCGTCCGTATGCGCACTGCGTGAGCCGAGCCTTGGCCCGGTCTTCGGTATCAAGGGTGGCGCTGCCGGCGGCGGGTATGCCCAGGTCGTGCCCATGGAGGATATTAACCTGCATTTCACCGGTGACTTCCACGCCATCGGTGCTGCGAACAACCTGCTCGCCGCCATGCTGGACAACCATATTCAGCAGGGCAATGCACTGCATATTGACCCTCGTAAAGTCACATGGAAGCGCTGCGTGGACATGAACGACCGTCAGCTGCGCCAGATCGTCTCCGGCCTCGGCGGCAAGCCCAACGGCATGCCCAGGGAGGACGGGTTCGATATCACGGTCGCCTCCGAAGTCATGGCTGTTCTCTGTCTTTCCTCTTCCATCACAGATCTGAAGCAGCGCCTTGCACGCATGGTGGTCGCCTACACCTCGGATGATAAGCCTGTAACCTGCGGCGACCTGAACGCCCAGGGTGCCATGGCTGCGCTCCTGCGTGATGCGCTCAAGCCCAACCTGGTCCAGACCCTGGAAGGCACTCCTGCCTTCGTGCATGGCGGTCCGTTTGCCAATATTGCCCATGGCTGTAACTCCATCATGGCAACCCGCATGGCCCTGAAGACCGGGGATTACTGCGTCACCGAAGCCGGTTTCGGTGCAGACCTCGGTGCTGAGAAGTTCCTGGACATCAAGTGCCGCATGGCAGGACTTACCCCCGATGCCGTGGTCGTGGTCGCCACCGTCCGTGCGCTGAAAATGCACGGTGGTCTGGCCAAGACAGAACTGGGCAGCGAGAACCTGGAAGCGCTCGAGAAAGGACTCCCGAACCTTCTGCGCCATGTCAGCAATATGACGGAAGTCTATCGCCTGCCCTGTGTTGTCGCTGTCAACCGGTTCCCCACCGATACCGATGCGGAAATCCAGCTGATCATCGACAAGTGCCGTGCACTGGGTGTCAATGTCTGTCTCTCCACTGTCTGGGCTGACGGCGGCAAGGGTGGTGAAGAGCTTGCCCGTGAGGTTGTCCGCCTCTGTGAGGAAGAAAAGGGAGATTTCCAGTTCTCTTACTCCCTGGATAACACACTCGAAGAGAGAATCGATACCCTGGTCCGCCGGGTCTACCGCGGTGCCGGCATCTCAGTACTGCCGGCCGCCCGCAAGCAGATGGAACGCCTGACCGCTCTCGGATATGGTCAGCTGCCCATCTGTGTCGCCAAGACCCAGTACTCCTTCTCTGACACCCCGACACTGCTCGGTGCCCCGGAAGATTTCACTGTCACCATTCGTCAGGTGAAAGTCAGTGCCGGCGCAGGCTTTGTCGTTGTGCTTACCGGTGATATCATGACCATGCCCGGACTGCCCAAAGTCCCCGCAGCAGAAAAGATCGATGTCGACGAAAACGGCAAGATTTCCGGTCTTTTCTAAATCGCATCAGAAACTCATATTGAAAGGAAGGTACCCCTATGCCAGATGTACGTCCGGAATCCATGGAACGCATTACCACAGAAGCCCTTGCCAATGCATTTATTGATGAACAGGTGAAAGCACTTCAGGCACAGATCGGTGACAAGAAAGTCCTGCTCGCCCTGTCTGGCGGTGTGGACTCTTCTGTTGTCGCAGCACTCCTGATCCGTGCTGTCGGTCAGCAGCTTGTCTGCGTGCATGTCAACCATGGTCTTCTGAGAAAAGGTGAACCTGAACAGGTCATTGAAGTCTTCCGTAATCAGATGCACGCCAACCTTGTCTACGTAGATGCGGTGGACCGTTTCCTGGATAAGCTTGCAGGCGTTGCAGACCCTGAACAGAAGCGCAAGATTATCGGTGCGGAGTTTATCCGTGTCTTTGAAGAAGAAGCCCGTAAACAGGAAGGTATTGCATTCCTGGCCCAGGGAACCATTTACCCGGACATTCTGGAAAGCAAGGGTGTGAAAGCCCATCATAACGTCGGCGGCCTGCCGGAAGATCTGAAGTTTGATCTGGTTGAGCCCATCAAGCTTCTGTTCAAGGATGAAGTCCGCGTAGTCGGCAAAGCACTTGGCCTGCCGGATCATATGGTATATCGTCAGCCATTTCCCGGTCCCGGACTCGGTGTGCGCTGTGTCGGTGCAATCACCCGTGACCGTCTTGAAGCAGTCCGTGAGTCCGATGCCATTCTGCGTGAAGAATTTGCCAGGAATGGACTTCAGGGCAAGGTCTGGCAGTACTTCACAATCGTACCTGATTTCAAGACTGTTGGTGTTCAGGATGGAAAGCGCACTGATGCATGGCCGGTCGTCATCCGTGCGGTCAATACACGTGACGCCATGACAGCAACCGTTGAAAACATCCCATTCGAACTTCTTCAGCACCTTACCGAGAGGATCACGCATGAAGTCAAAGGGGTCAACCGCGTATTGTATGACCTGACACCCAAGCCCACAGGAACCATTGAGTGGGAATGAGTGCCAGAATGGCGAAACCCCTTATGCCTCAATGTTTTCGGCCCTCTCCAAAGTGGCTCTGATAAAGAAATGATAAAGTCTTCCGGAAAAAGGTCACATCGTCCCCGTGCCCGGTGGCTGTGGGGTTGATAACCGGAAATGTTATCAGAAAAAACTACAGATACATATGATTCAGCCCTCCGCTGTGGACCCATCATCCACAGATCGGAGGGCTTTTTGTGTCAGTCTTTAT
>ONWQ01000158.1 GCA_900321565.1 uncultured Eubacteriales bacterium | reverse complement strand
CTATATCGAAGAGATTACTCCGGATGGAGACTACGGTGTTATCTTCAAACTTAAGATGCCGTATTCTTCTTTTATCAACGCTCTGCAGTATCCCTGCGCTGTTGTTGTATCAAAGGCTGCCGTTGAAAAGTACGGCGATTCTTATGCCGATCACCCCGTAGGGACAGGTCCGTATATGTTTGTCAGCAAAATGGCTGCCGATAACATCACGTTAAAACGCTTTGATGAGTACTGGAATGAACCTGCAAAGACTGAGAATCTGATCTTCAAGATCATCCCCGAAGGTTCTCAGCGCACCATTATGCTGGAAAATGGCGAAGTTGATATTGCCTGCGATATTCTTACCAACGATGCTGTTCGTGTTGAAGAAGATCCGAATCTGAACCTTGTCGCAAAATCCGGCAATAAGTATTACGCACTCTATTTATCTGCAAGTTCAGCCAGTGCAACCAGTAACAAGCTGGTCAGACAGGCAATCGCCTATGCCATCGATAAGGATTTGCTGGTCAGCGCTGTTATGAATGGTTACGGTACTCCGGGCTCTGAGCTTTGCACGCCGACCGTCGCAGGTTACAATCCCGCAAAAGAACGCGGCAACATTTATGACCCTGAGAAGGCAAAAGCCCTGCTTGCAGAAGCCGGTTATGAAAATGGCGTCACCATTGATGCTTATATCCGTTCCGGTCAGCCCTATGAGGAATTAGCGACTGTTATCCAGGGAATGCTGAAGGATGTCGGCATTACGATCAACATGAATATCATGGACAATAATAAGATTACACAGCTTCAGGAAGAAGGGGAGGATCTGCCCATTGATATTGGCTTCTATAACAACATTTGCGGTGATATGGACTTTATCATGCAGAAGTTGCTGCCTACTACGCATAACCAGACTTATTTCAACGATTACGTTCTGGAACTGATCACGGAAGCCCGTTCTTACACCGAACTGTCCGATCGCCAGAAGGTCTACGACAAGTTCCACGACTTGATGGCTGAAGACGTTCCTCACTGCCCGCTGTTCTATGAGGTGATGCTTATCGGTCTGAACAAGAATGTTGAGGGATTCCATGTTAATCCGCTTGGTGCCCATCAGTATTCCACGGTTGTCGTATACGAAAATTAATTACCATTTGAGAAGGGTATAACGATGAACTATCGTTCTTTTAAGACGATCCGTAGCGAGGTATCGAAAGATAATTTGATGTCTGTCGCTGAGAAGATCGCATCCTATCATCGTCATTCCGGTACGCCGGAAGAGCGCCAGGCATTCGAATATCTTGAATCCGAGTACAAAAAGCTGGGATACGCAACACGTCTTCTTGACTGTGATACGTATATCAGCCTTCCGGTTGCTTGCCGTTTGACCGTGAATCTGCGTGACATTCCTGCTCAGACCCACTCCATGGTTCCGTCTGGAAATGTCACTGGCGAATTGGTTTATGTAAAAGATGTTGAGACATCCGAAATACCAACGTTTGAAGGCAAGATTGTTGTCACTGAAGGGAGGGCTGTCTTTGAACCTGTCAAGGCAGCCCAGGATAAAAAAGCCATTGGCATCCTTTTCATTCAGGAAGCTCCGCTGAGGGAATGTATTCCCTCAGCATGCTGGGGCAGTCCTACTCCGGATGAGTGGGATCTGATTCCTGTGATTCCTGTAGCATCTGTGGAAGACACCTATGGATCCGAACTGATCGAGGATTTGAAGAAGGGTCAGCAAATGACTGCAAACTTGGTTACAGTCACGGATACTTCCTGGCGAAAGATACCTTTACTGATCGCCGATCTGAACTGTCCGGCAGAAACCACAAGATTTGTGGAATTGACGGGACACCTGGATGCTTGGTATTACGGCGCTGTCGACAATGGATCTAGTGATTCTGTGATGCTTGAGATTGCGCGGATTGCTAAGGCACATCAATCTGAGCTTCGCAGGAATTTCAGGATCGTTTATTTCTCCGGTCATTCCCATGGTCGTTATGCCGGTTCTGCCTGGTATGCAGACTATTTCTGGGAAGATCTTCGGAACAACTGCGTTGTCCATACAAATACGGACTGTGCAGGCTGCAAAGGCGCGGATGAATTGAGGTATTCCATTATCATGCCGGAAACAAAGGGCCTGATTGTGGATATTCTGAAGGATCAAACCGGTGTGACCTTTGAAGGGATCCGTTGTGTAAGAAACGGAGACCAAAGCTTCTGGAATGTAGGACTTTCTAATGCATTTGCCTCATTCTCCAGACAAAAGAAGATCATTGATGCTGATGGTAATGTGAGCTATGGCAAAGGGAACGCTAATCTGGGACCTTTCTGGCATACCCCAAAGGATCTGTTTGATTGCATCGATCCTGATTATCTCGTGAGAGACTGCAAGATTGTCGGAGAGTATGTTTTAACATTCCTCACAGCGGAAGTTCTCCCCTTGGATTATACTGCATCGACGGCAGATATCATTGCACAGTTGAAGCAGTGGAATCTGATTGCGGGCGATGAATACGATCTTTCTGAACAGATCGCCCGTGCAGAAAAGCTGGACGCTTTGTGTCGCAGATTCTATCAGGAGAATATTCCTGCAGAAGTGCGGAATGAGGCATTCTTGAAGCTTGCACGTATTCTGGTTCCGCTGAACTTTACAAAAGGCAATATATATGTGCAGGAGGTGGCAGCAGATATCGATCCTATGCCAATTCTCTCACCGATTCGAGACCTGATCGATCCCGCAACACCTTATCGGCAGAAAATGGCTCTGAAGTTGAAGTTAAAACGTGCAACGAATTTTATTGATGACTATATTTCAAGAGCTGAAAATCTGTTAAACAATTATCTCTAATAAGAATTAATAGGAGCGGTTGCATCATAATTATGTAACCGCTCTTTTTCCGTAAGAAAAGGTGAACCATTCATGATGATTGATACCAAAGAGCTGTTTAGCATAATAGAGAAATCAATTAATTTGCCACGCATGGTCAGTGATGTACACTCGATCGCTCAATGGCACCGATATACTGGTGAACCCGGTGGAGAAGCGTTCGTCGACTGGCTTCTGTCTGAGCTGGATAATGCGATGATTCCTTATTCAGTCGAAACTTATGAGCCATATTGCAGTCTTCCGTTGGAAGCAGAGTTGATTCTTCCGGAGGGAACTGTGGTAAAAGCAATTGCCGATGTTTACAGTCGGTCTGTGGATAATCTTGCCGGAGATCTCATATTTGATGAAAGTTCTTTGAAGCATGACCTGAATGATTATCAAGAGGTGGAGCGATTTGCTTCATTCAAGGGAAAGATTGTGCTTTCTTATTCTTCCGGTGGGGCTTTCGCGGAGAAAGTTTACCTGGCAGGTGGGAAAGGTTTGATTCATATCAATCCGTCGAAAGGCGGGTATATCCATCACCATACGGATGGAACGGAATGGGGGAATCCGGTCAGTTCTCAGCATCAGTTTTTAGGGCAGTTACCTGCAGCGGGGATTTCTCTTGAAGACGGTGAAGCATTGATAGGGAAGCTGAAGGAATGTCCATTGTCCGTAAACATGTCGATAAAAATGGATACCGCAGTAAAAAAATCCAGGATGGTCGTTGTAGATATCCCTGGCAGGAGCAGTTCATTTGTCATGATCAACGGTCATTACGATTCTTGGTATGAAGGTGTCACCGATAATGCTGCTGCGGATGCCATCCTCTTGGAATATGCAAGGGCCTTCTGGGCCCATCGAAACGAAATGAACCGGGGTGTCCGGATCTGCTGGTGGTCCGGACATTCCGATGCAAGGTACGCGGGTTCTGCCTGGTACTGTGACAATCATTATCAAGAACTTAACAGATACTGTGTAGGCAATATCAATCTTGATTTATGTGGCTGTAAATTATCCCGACAAATACGCGCCAGGACGACCCTGATGGAAGGTGCAGAACTGTCTGCTGGCTTGATCCGCAAATATACTGGGATGCAGGCAAAACACTATATCCCTATGATCCGAGGTGCAGACATGAGTTTCTGGGGTGTTCGTATTCCTATCGTTATGATGTTCAAGTATGAGCCGGTGGACGAAGAGCGAGTATCGATGGTACCGAGTGGAGGACCATGGTGGCATACCGATCAGGATACGATTGATAAGCTGGACGAATCCATCCTTTTGAGGGATGCCCTGATCAATGCCGAGTTCGCATGTACACTGATCAATGCCCATACACTTCCTGTAAAGATGTCCGATTTCCTGTCGGAGATGCTTAGCTTCCTTCATGCCATAGAAAGGGGTCTTTCAGCAGATTTTAATCTCTATGCCACACTGGATTGCATTGAACAATTTCGGACATTTCTTCTGCCTCTGGAGGATAAGATCAAAGCTTTGGATACAGAGAATTCTGATCGCCTGATAAAACAAATTGCCGGGGAATTGATTCGCCTGACTTATTCTCAAGGCAGCCCTTATGCAATGGATAGAGCCGTTGCATATGAACCGTTCGGTGTATTGAAAAGGGCTTGTGGGAAAACAAGGGAGAATACCCCTGCAGACTCATATGTGTTTTGTATGACAGAATTCAAACGTGCACAGAATCGTATCGAAGGGCAATTGTTGGCATTACAGGAATTGATAGAACTGCGTTTAAACGGGATTCATGAATAAATGGGAGGATCACATGAGCAGTATAAGAGATTTAGCAGCTTTTGTTGTGAAGTTAAAAATGGAAGATGTCCCTGAAGAGGTGCTTTCCGCGACCAAAATGCGCATTCTCGACAGCTTTGGTGCTGCGGTGGGAGGTGCTGACAATCCTCAGGTCAGCAATATTATCGAAATCTGGAAACATATTGACAAAAATCCGGAATGTTCAATATGGGGACGATCTGAAAAGTTTAGTTTACCTACAGCCGCTTATTTGAATGCGATGATGGGACATACTTTGGAAATGGATGACGTACATACCGGCAGCAAGACGCATATCGGAACTGTTGTAATTCCCGCTGTCTGGGCATTAGCAGAGTATTTGGGTTCAAGCAGAGAAGATGTCCTTTTAGCTACACTCTCCGGGTATGAGGTGACGAGCCGGATCGGCATGGCATTTGGAGTTTCCTCTCATCGTAACCTTGGTTGGCATTCGACTGCCACGGCAGGTACGTTTGGTGCGGCGGCTGCATGCGGAAAACTCCTGGGATTCAATGAAGAGCAGATGGTTTTTGCTTTGGGTCTTGCCGGAGCGCAAAGTTGTGGGCATTGGGCATTTCTGGGGGATGGCGCGACATGTAAAGTTCTGAATCCTGCAATGTCAAGCCGGGCAGGACTGGAAGCTGCGATACTGGCAAAGGCAGGAATGACCGGGCCTGAGCATGTCCTCACGGCGGAAGATGGCGGATTGTTCCACTTAATGACCAATGCTGCTGTTCCGGAATTTGTGAATAAAGATCTAGGCAAAATATGGCAAATTCTATATGTGGACAACAAACCTTATCCTTCATGCCGAAGTACGCATTGTGCCATAGACGGAACGTTCAGGCTCCGAGAGAAATATCATTTGACTGCAGAGCAAATCGATCATATCGATGTTGAAACTTACCTTGTGGGGTATAAGCAATGCGGCTTGGCAGCAGGAAGTATCTCACCGAAGACTATTGTTAATGCAAAGTTTTCCACTCCTTTTGTCGTCGCCTGCACCATCCTGTTTGGAGAATGTTCTCTAAAGCAGTTCAGCCAGGAAACGGTTGATGATAGAGATGTTCAAACACTTCTAAGCAAAGTTCGTGTTTTACCGTCTGATACATTTACTGCAGCTTATCCGGAACATTGGGGTTGTAAGATCCTTATTTACGACAAAAATGGGGAGGTATATGAAGAACTGGTAAAAGATGCGTCTGGCAGTGTCGCAAAGCCCTTTGATCTGCGGGAAGTCAGCCGTAAGGCTATTTCTTTAATGCGGCCTGTCTATGGTGAACGCTCTGCTGAGATTGTTGAAGATTTTATGAACGATGCATTAGACCTTACTTTGCCAGATATTTCTGTCTAATCAAAATAAGGAGTGAAAAGATGCCTTATATAAAAAGTTATGAAGTATTCGCTCTTACTAGGGCGCACACTGTTCTTGCTACTCATTATGATCCAAATCCAAAACAGGAAAGGACTCATATTATTGTTAAGCTCGTAGATGAAAATGGAAATTGCGGGTATGGAGAAACGACTCCGCTGTTGGAATTCACTGGAGAGAACCCTGATATCGTCAAGTTAGTACTGGAAACGATTATCATGCCGCATATAGTAGGGCTGAACAGTTCGGATATAGCTGCAGCACATGTAAGAATGGATTTATTGACTCCGGGAAACTATGGAGCAAAGAATGCCGTCGATAATGCGATGTATGACCTTTTAGCTAAAGAGTTGCAAGTGCCGGTCTATACCCTACTTGGAGGTAAATGTCGAGATGCGGTTATCTTTAACCGGCATATCGGAACAATGAGTACGAAAGATGCTGCAGCAATTGCCTGTGTATATCGCGATCAGGGAATCAGAACGGTAAAAATGAAAGTAGGTGGAGCGAGTGTACAGGAAGACATCAAGCGAGTCAGGACAGTGCGGGAGATTGTTGGTCCGATGGTGAATATCAGAATCGATGCCAATCAGGGATTCTCCTATCCAGATGCCTGCGAATTTATTAAGGGTGTCTATGATTGCAATATCGAGTATTATGAACAGCTTCTTCCTCAATGGGATCTAAAAAGTGCTCATGACCTTCGGACAACCTATGGTATACCTCTGCTTGCGGATGAATCCTGCCATTCTGTGTTCGATGTCATGAAATTGGCAGAGCATGGCTCTGCAGATGCGATAACGATTAAACTGTGCAAATGCGGAGGGTTATATCCAGCACTACGAGTCGCAGGGACAGCTGAGGCTTATCAGATGAATGTGGTGGTTGCCAGCACTTTCGATACTCATATCGGGTGTTCCGCATGCCTTCATCTGGCTTCTGCGCTTCCGAACTGCACTCATTCCTGCGATCTGACGACTTTCCCTGCACAATCTGACAATGCCAGTCATGGGCACCTTCTACGGTCTGCCGATGTCTGCGTCGGTGACATCCCTGGATTTGGGGTCACAGATATGTTTGATTTTTCGATGTCTTAATGAAAGGCGGCAATACTGGGTTGCTACGGTTGTATTCTGATCATACCATTAATATGACGGTAGGAAATGCATGGAAGGAGATTGTTCTTTTTGCGCTTCCTGTTCTTATCGGGGAACTGTTTCAACAGTCATATAGCATCTTCGATTCAATGATCGTAGGGCTATATGCTGGGGATGCAGCATTGGCTGCCGTTGGAGCAGCGGAAACCATTACACGGGTCATCATAGGCTTTTTCACCGGTGTGTCAATTGGTTGCAGCGTGATTGTTGCTATGTCCTTCGGGAAAGGTGACAAAAATGGGATCAGATCGGATGTACACACTATAGTATTGTTGTCAATAGGTGTGGGGATCGTTCTCACTGGGTTGGGGATTGCTATGATCAATGGAGCGCTTAACCTGATGAAGGTCCCGGATGATGTTCGTCCTTTTGCAAGCGCTTATTTGGTTATCTATTTTCTCGGGATTACCGCAATGGTCTTGTATAACACGATCTCCGGGATACTGAGAGCTGTGGGAGATAGCCGTCATCCAGTTTATTATCTGATTTTTTCTTCTGTTCTGAATATCGGGCTTGATCTTCTTTTTGTCGCAGGTTTTCATTGGGGCGTGAAGGGTGCTGCCGTAGCAACTGTAATGTCTCAGATTGCCTGTGTGATTCCCTGTGTCCTTCAGATTGTACGAACCAATCAAGCTTGGAAATTTGACCTCAGCATACCTCTTGATCCTGTTGTTATCAAGAAGATTCTCTCTGTGGGGCTGCCGATTGGACTGGAAAAGTCTTTGGTCTCTTTTTCCAATGTGATCGTTCTTTCCCGGATAAATGCTTGGGGGACAAACTGTCTGGCAGGATGGGTGATCTATTTGAAAATATCCCATGTCTTCACGGTTGCTTCACAGAGCATCACTGCTGCGGAAACGACAT
>ONWQ01000115.1 GCA_900321565.1 uncultured Eubacteriales bacterium | reverse complement strand
TTTCTGCTGGTCGAAGATCCCCCAGGTGATGGTCACGGTTACAGCAATGACGAAAAAGATCATAATCATGCTGCGCTTGACTTCACCAGGTCTTTTCTGGACAAGCAGCCTTGCATACCAGGGTTCCTTTTCACAGAGGGTCAGCACAGGATAGATGATCACAATGGCACAGAGAGCAGTCAGGGCGGCGGCTGCCCAGCACTGTGCGGTCAGGATCATGAGTGCAGCGAATGAGAAAGCGAAGATATGCAGCATCTTCCGGAAAACAAATGACGGGACTTTTGTCAGGAGCCGGATGGGCATAAGGATTATGAGGCCCGGGATTACGTAGGCGAGGAAGCCACCGACGCATTCCAGGGTCTGTCGGATCAGGGGATACCTGGACAGTTCGTCCCAGTAGTGCAGGATCAGGAGTCCTGCACCGAGTACGGTCAGTACAGCACCTGTGACAAGACCAATGGTACGGTTGCTTACCCGGTTTGCGAACCTGGCCGAAATCCTGCTGGCCAGAGTGGTAACGATTACACAAAGAAGAAGGACGGGCCACTTTTCCAGAAGAATGGCCGGATGGATCAGGATATGGCTGACGGACGCAATCAGAGCGGTAAAGGTCATGATGAATGTACTGGTGCCCACGGCTGTCTTCAGTTCCATGCCGAGACAGACTGTGAACACAATCAGCATCATCATGCCGCCGCCCGTTCCAACAAACCCGGTGCCGAACCCGATGGTCAGCCCGAAAAACAGGGACCAGGCGAGTGCTTTCCAGTCCAGTTTTTCACCGCGGGATGCATGCCTCTGCTTGCTTGTATCCGGTTTGATGAGAAAACGGATCCCGATGCAGAAGGTCAGGAACAGAGTAAATGTACCCAGAACCACATTCCCGACAAGGAATGCAACATAGCTGCCGACGGTACACATGGCCAGGATACAGATCATCATGACCCGGCCGCGCTTCAGATCCATATTCCCATGTCTGGCATAGGTCCATGCTGTTACTGCAGAGCCCAGAATATCGGATGCAAGTGCGATGGCGGTTGCCTGGTAAGCGCCGGTTTCACCGGAGAACGATGGGCACAGGACGATAAAGATGGGAACCATGACTGTTGCCGCAGAAAGACCGGCAAGGCCTGTCCCGATTCCTGCACCCAGAGCTGCAATGATGTACCATATGTATTCTGTCATGACCGTCTCACCTCCCGGTCAGGTAAGCCTGGTGTGTAGTGCCATCTGACGACTGGTGTCCGAAACTATGAGAATCAGGTCTGGTTGCTCGTATTATAAAGTTTTTGAAAAAAGAGACGAAGGGCATTTTGTACATACCCGTCCCCGTCCGGGGCAGTCAATCGGTCGGTGAGTGCTGTTGGTTACATAAAGATGATCTGAAGGCAGAATCATACTATCTTATTCATTTCTCCATGTAATCCGGGTTTTCCTGCCTGAATCAGAAAACACCAGAACAGAAATGGCATTCAGAGATGTTCCACAATCCGGCTGCACTGGATGGCTGTGACCTGCTCCATGTACAGGCAGAGCACCAGGAAACAGAGCTGGTATTGTCTGCAGGATATCCTGTGAATGAACCCGGAAAGGCAGACAATCCTTTCCGCAGCTGGACAGAAAACAGGAATGATTCTATAATGAAAATAGTAGAACCGGAAAAGCATGGCGCAGAAACGGGAGCACGGCAACAGGTTTCCTGGTCTGACTGGTTCCGGAACCGGAAAGACATGCCATTGTTTCCGGCTGAATCTGCATATAATGAGATGGAAAAGGAGCGGAACACATGAAAAAAATCACAGCAATCATCCTGTCACTGGCTCTGGTATGTATCCTGTCACTGACTTTTGCGGAACAGACCGGTGTAACCGGCACATGGTACCTGATCGAAGCACACAATGGGGATCTGGTACTGCCCATTTCCATGCTGGGTATGGAAATGGCAGTTACACTCAACGAGGATGGTTCGGCAGTGATAACCGGAAAAATACAGCAGGAGGCTATGGGAAATCGTGGCACCTGGGAACAGTCAGACAATAAAGTCATCATTACAACAGAGAATATGGCACTGGAAATGATGCTGGAAAACGAAGAAATGTCTGTGGACATGGGCGGTGGCACGACTGGCGTATTCAGGCAGACACCCCCGGAGACTTTTGTGCCCCCGGAGGTTGTGGCGGCTGAAACGGCGGAAGCTTTCCATGGCACCTGGAAGGTCGAGAATCTGATGAGCGAAGACGGCAGCGTGGTACCGGCCGCATTGCTCGGATACGATCATATATTCGTTGTGGAAGAAGGCAAGGCAACGGAGACCGCCCTGAATCCAGACGATGCAGCTGCGGTGGAGTACACGACAGAATTTATGGAAGGCACACTGGTTCTGACTGCAAAGAATCCGGATGATCCGGTGTCCGGCGGGGCAAATACTGCCATTACCGTGCAACTGACCGAGAACGGGCAACTGGTCTATGAAATAACGAATGGTGAACAGAAGCTCGTCTGTTATCTGAAGCCTGTGGTGGAAGAGTAAAACAGTCTCTGAGGGTAGCTGCCCTGGATAAGTGCAGCTGAGGGAATTCAATAAGAACAGAAAAAAATGCCTGCAGCCCCGGAAGCACAGATGTGCGAAACCGGTCTGCAGGCTTTTTGTTGTCTTATTGGTCACAGGGCAGACAAGAAAACCGTGCAACAGGCAAGGGATTACCTGGCATTCAGGGAAAGCCCGGCACGTTCCATGGAAAAAACCAGGACAGGGATCAGGACCAGCTGGAGAATGATCCCCGGGATGGCATTGGTTATGGCTCCGCTCAGAAACAGTGCCCAGGTGAAACTGCTTCCGCTCATACCGGCCAGGATCACGCGTACAATGCCCCAGACCATACGGCCTGCAACCATGGAGATGAGCAGCACGGTATAGAGTGCAACCCCCCGGTTTCCTGGAAGCCGGTGATGCAGGAATCCTGCCAGACCGCCATAGACAGCAAGCTCAAAAGCCATGGCTACAGCGCCGGGGAACATGGCCGGCATGCCGAAGAGAACGGAACGGAGCAGGGGCGATATGAATCCCACCGCGAGGCCCCAGGACCAGCCGCACATGAATCCGCACAGCAGTACCGGAATATGCATGGGACAGAGCATGGAACCGATCTCAGGGATCTGGCCGGTCACAAAGGGCAGGATCATGGCAAGGGCCAGGTAGAGCGCCGCATAGGTCAGGCGGCGGACCTGCAGGGAAGTTATCCCGGAGGCAGTCTTTGTGTAGTTCATGCTTTTCCCTCACTGACCAGTCCGCGGATATGCTCCATGGCGTCTTCAAGAATGGCAGAGGATCCCTTGATGACGCCGGCGACGTATGTATTGCACAGGTTCATCGGGATCAGTACGCGATAGGCCAGGCTGGAGGCAACGGCATTGGCCATGGCCGGAGTGATCTCGCCCATCATGGCGTCCGCTGTGGCAATCCCGAAAGGCCCTACAATGATCTGTGCCGTCCGGCAGGCTACGATCACTGCATTCTCTCCGGTGGCCAGATGATCGGCACAGTTGCTGTTCATCATGGTTTCCGTGGCCATGCTGTTGGTACCCACTGCTGTGATCGTGGCATCCGGGCATGCCTTGCGGATACCCTCAACGAGTCTGCGGCCCAGCCGGCCGCCCTGTCCGTCAATGACGAGAATATTCATGTTCATTCCTCCATGTGGTAATAGTATATTCCGGAAGGCAGTTCGCCTGTGGCTTCCTGTGTCAGCATCTGCAGTGCTTCCTGCATGTCCAGTCCTGGAAACTCTTCAGGGCAGGCCGTGGCTGCAATCATCAGCATCGCGGCAGTCTGCAGATAAGGTGCATCCAGAAGTTCCTGTGACAGCAGCAGAATACGCCGGTTTCGTGCAGCGTCGATCCCGGTCCAGCCTTCCCGGCTGAGCAGCTGTGCACAGACAGATTCTGCAGCGTGTGTTGTTCCGACACGGCTGCCCAGTACCTGACTGTCTACTATCTTGACGATTACACCCGGGTTCTTGCGGACCACCCATCCGTCATCCACCTGCAGGTTCTCCGGCAGCAGGCGTGCGGAGACATCGTACTGTCCGGCACTGAGGATCAGAGCGTGCTCCGGGGATGTCTTGTGGATCGTGACATGATCCTGAGCGGTCTCCCAGTATACATATGCCCGTTTGCACTCAAATACGGAATCCATGGTATCCTGAAGAAGCACCGTGAAATAGGTCATGGCGGAATCAGCAGCCGGTGCATCCTCGGAAACACCCGTCTTTTCAGCTTCATCTGCTGCTACGGTCTGTGTGGCAGTTTCCCCGGCCTGACTGTCCAGCTGGTTGGCATGCTGTTCTGCTTCCGGGTCTGATCTGGCCAGACCGGCACCTGAGCCGGGAGCATGAAGCAGGTGCTCGGTACCCGGCACAATCTCTGCCGGTGCATTCTCGTCGTATTCTTTTCGAGATGCCTCCGGATTTTCCCTTGTCATGCCGCCCGGGTCTGTGTTTTCGAGGTTGCTGTCTTCCAGTGCTGCAGCATCAGAAGGCGGGGAAGACAAGCCTGACTGGGTTTCACTCTCGATCCCCTGGTTCTGAGCGCTGTCCACGGAACCGGGATTCTCCGGTACGAGACCTGTTGTCCTTGTGCGGCAGCCACTGAGCAGAAGCATCAGGCATAGCAGCAGAATGGTTTGTGTGGTCTTATGTCCATTCATGTCCAAAGACACTCCCTGTAGATCAGTCGCAGGCGCTGCTTCCAGTCTGCCCGGGCCTTCAGCGTCTGTTCGGTTTCTCTGAGCAGATTAAGAAGCCGTTGCCGATAGTCTTCCGGTATGGGATGACTGCTGTATGCTGCTTCTTCAAACAGCTTTTCACACCCTGCAAAGCGGAGCGCATACTCCGGTGACAGGTGCAGGGCAAGGTCTGCTTCCCAGCGTGCATAGGGCAGGTTTCCGGAAGCGTTCCCGGTGGCTTCCAGCCAGGCAATCACCTGCTGAAATATGGCCAGGATGGCTTCGCGGGTGTCTGCAGACTGGAAGGAGGCAATATGCTCGGATGCCTGCTTCCGGTGCCGGTTCAGCATGGCAAATGGCAGAAAAGGCAGCACGAGGAGAACTACAGTCAGAAGCAGGAGAAGTGCGATACGCAGATAATTGACGTGGTGCGGCATGGAAATCTGTTTTTCTTCCAGGGTGCTGAGCCGGAATGTTCTGGCTGACCGGGCCGGAAGATCGCCCTCCGTCAGGGACTGGGTGTGTACGTGCCGGGTTTCTGTCATTCCTTCCGGTGTCTCCCGGACCGTACCGCTGATCTGCAGGAAGGTTTGACTCAGCCAGTCCCGGGCGTGCTCGGATGCGGCTTCCGTGGTGACATCCATGCCGGGCCAGAGGAGCAGAACGGCAAGCGCAAGGGCTGCCATACTGCAGAGTATGGTCCGGGCTGCCTGCCATTTCCATGGCCGGGCCATGAGCAGGAAGAGCAGTCCTGTAAACAGGAGTATGTTTGTGCCGGCAGGCAGCCGGATTCCCAGATAGATCTGCAACACGGTGCAGGCAAAGATCAGAAACAGCATCGGTGCACGTGTACCGGTCAGAAGAGACACAGCCGTCAGGGCAAGCACCATGACGACCAGCAGAAGCACGGCAGGCCATACGGGCTGGGTGTCCGGGACCGGGAAATGATCATACAGATAGGCGTTGGATGCTTCACTGGCATCGAAAAGACGGTTCAGGATGCCCTGCATCCCCAGCCGGGCTGCAGGCAAAAGCAACAGCAGAACCAGGGCCAGCAGACCGGAAAGAGCGATGATCAGCAGTCCCCGGCGCTGCATACGCTGTCCGGCAGGACATGAATCTTCCCTGGCAGTATCAGACACAGTTTCCTCTTGCCCGGAAGATGTGGCCTGCGGCCGCACAAGGAGTGTATCACGCTTGGCAGACAGCTTCCAGTGAATGCGGCTGACGGGATCGCCCGGCAGGTATGCCCGGAGATCACCGGGCTCGTCCTCTTCCCGGGAAACCATACTGCGGGTGGTACGGGGAAGGAACATGGCTTTCCTGGTCCGCTGATCTTCCCGGAACAGACTGTGCCTTACAGCAGGCAGGCATGGCAGGAACAGGGTACAGGCCAGTATAATCCTGGTGTCTGTATGATTCTCAAAGAAGTAGAGCAGGCAGGCAAGTACGGCCCAGACTGCATAGACAGCAATACGTTTTTTCATCGTTTCAGTAACCCGCCGAGACGGCTGTGGTGATCAGGATTTTCCACATCCCGCAGAAGTTCGTTCAGGACCTGCTCTGCACTGATGCCTTCTGTCGGATCCCTGAGCAGGATGCGGTGAGCGCATACATCCATGAATACGGCCTGTACATCATTGCCTGTGACATAATCGCGACCGTCCATCCAGGCATGTGCCTTGGCCATGCGGTCCAGGAACAGGGCTCCGCGGGGGCTGATCCCGGCTTCAAGCCGGGGATGCGTGCGCGAAGCCATGGTCAGACGGGTGATATAGTCGAGGATGCTGTCTTTCGTGGTCAGGTGCTGTACGGTCTGCTGCATGCCAAGCAGTGCCTCCCTGGTGAGTACGCATTGCACCTGGTCCAGCGGGTTTGCACCCTGGCGGTCCCGAAGCATGGCCATCTGTGCCTCATAATCCGGATATCCCAGTGACAGACGTACCAGAAACCGGTCGACCTGTGCAAAGGGCAGCCACTGCGTGCCCGAAGTGCCCACACTGTTCTGGGTGGCAATGACCAGGAATGGCTTTTCCAGTGGATAGGTCACACCGTCCACGGTGAGCTGACGCTCTTCCATGGCTTCCAGCAGGGCAGACTGGGTCTTGCTGGATGCACGATTGATCTCGTCGCCCAGCAGAAGATTTGCGTGGTTCAGTGCACCCGGCTGGTACACAAGTCTGCCGGTTCCCCTGTCATACATGGAGAATCCGACCAGATCGGAGGGAAGTACATCCGGGGTGAACTGCACACGTCTGTAGGCCAGTCCGATAGCCCGGCTGATGGCTACGGCCAGTGTGGTCTTGCCCACACCCGGCACATCATCGAGCAGTATATGGCCGTCAGCCAGCAGAGCCATCAGGATTTTCCCGATGACATCGCGCTTGCCTGCAATGACCTTTTCCAGTTCGGATACAACCTTTTCCATTTCCGGACGCATGATTTCCTCCTGTGTGATGAGCTATAACGGGGTGCCGGCTGCCGGGACCGCAATGACAGTCCGGCAGCCGGCGGGGAAGCGGCAGGCTTCCCGGTTCAGCGAATGGTGATCCGGGCCTGCGCACTGGTGTAGGGATCACCGATCCGGTTGCCGAGTTCTTCGGCAATATACTGCCATACAACATCCCGGACAACAGCCGTGGTGATGGTGCTCTTTTCATTTTCTTCGGCGGCAGCCTTGAAAACATAGGATGAATCCATACCGTTGAAATTTGCGTTGCTGGTAATCACGGCATAGACGGCTTCGGCGTCAAAGGGCTGGCCGTTGACGCTGTCAATGGTGACACGCCCGAGGGATGCTGCACGGAACCAGTGGTCACCATATGCCTCGCCTTTGTCGTATGGCAGAGTGGTATCCACGGTGTAGCAAAGGCCGGAGACCTGCATGAAGGAAGCGCAGGCGTCCACGGTTTCCGCTGTGCAGGGCAGTCCCTGGGAAGCGGCTTCCAGTGCTTCCAGCAGCTGTGCACCGGTCATATATACGACGGCAACCTTGTTTGGATAGGGCAGGATTTCAGCCAGCTGCTGTGCACCAAACGTGCCTTCAGGCAGATCGGCACGCAGGTTTCCACCGTTCCACAGGGCGACAATGTGGTCTGCATCAGCCTGGACCTGTGTATTGCCGGCAGTTACATCGTCTTCTTCAAACCATGCGTTGATATTGCCGGAAACGGCGAACCAGCGCAGAGCGTCTGTCCAGAGATCGCCCAGACTGGTTTCCGCCTGCCTGGCGGCATTGTCTGCACCGGGCAGGACGCAGCCGGAATAGGCTTCCAGGGTTTCATCCAGTTCGATCTCATTGCCGTGGGCATCCGTAAAGGTCACAGCCGATGCGGACAGCGTCATGACACAGCAAAGTATGAGGGCAAGAATCAGTGCAGTCCATTTCTCAGTATGTTTCATAGTCAGCCTCCTGTTCATAATGCTTACGGAAAAGAAAAAGGCACCAGAAACTGTCTTCAGACAGCTTTCGGTACCTTGTGATGCCGATGATTTCCGGTGCCCGGTTATGGGAAACGCCTGCTTGTGCAGGCTTTGTACAGCTTATGCTGGCGGTTATTTTTATCATGAAAAAGCATGCCTGTCAATGCATGGCCTGTGCCGGATCAGGATGGGGGCATCTTGCCGGACATACGGAAATGATCAGGATCCTGGATAAGCCACTGTTTGCCGGCGTGCAGAAAAGTTGTCTTCGGTGCCCTGCGGGTACGTAACCATCATAAAGTATGTGATTTCATGGAAACGGTTGTCTCTGAAACAGTTACGGTATTCACCGGAAAAACAGTGCATTCTTTTCAGGATGGCACCGGGCCCGTATGATGGACAGGGAATGGGACTGTACTTTTCAGTCGCTCCGGACTTCGATCAGACAGATCCCCTTTTCAAAACCGCCGCGCTCTGCACGCTTGCTGCGGCGTTCATTTTCAATGTCATCCCAGGGAATCTGCATATGAAAGGCGATACCATGAAGGACTTCAAGAATGTCCGCCATTTCTTCAACACAATGGCTTTCCTGGTACTCATGGACTTCCTCGGAAAGCTTGGCATCGAGTGCTGAGAGCATATCAGCGGGAGGAATGGTCCGGCATACCGGTGTTTTGCATGCGGCCCGGATGACTTCCGGGATCAGGTCACGGACAAGTTTGTCATGATGCACGGTCTGCATGGAGTTCACCTCTGTATGGCTGCGTCCGTATGAACGGAGCCGGTTCTCAGAAACAAGTATAGCACATGTGATACAGGGATTGAAACGGGAAAGCCATGCCGGGCCGGACTACCACAAAAACAGAGCCCGCGCTTTAGCGGGGGCTCTGTAAAACAGTATTAAACTCAAGGGTGCACATAAATTTTTAGGGTAATTTGACCAAAACCACTTTATGTTGTATAATCTCATCAGGAGGCATCCTCCATAGAGGGTGAAGATGAGATTATGGCAAAGAAGTCGAGAGAAGACATCACACTGGAGACTCTCTACGAGCTGAAAGATCTAATAGACGAAGCTATAGAGAAGGTTGAAAAAGCAGAGGATGAAGACCCTAGGACATTGATCGATAAGGTAGAGGACTGTCTAGTCGGATTAAACGATAAAACCCGAAATATTTATTCTTCAATGATATCAGAGCACCTCAGTGCGATGAAATCAAGCGAGATGATAGAGTCAAAAAAAGCGCGTTCCTCGAAAAGGGGGTGAGGTTGAAGAACAAGGGGTTATATCCTCGCGATATCCTGACTCTTGGCGGAAAGCTGACGCTGTGGAGAACTCTGCTGGTACCTGAAAGCCGAGATGACCGCGAGAGCATAAAGGGGATTTATCCGCTTGACCAGGAACTGGTGATTGACAAGGCGCCCTTCAAGGCCACCTATCGTATGATGGCTGCAATTGCAAAAGAAGGGATCCGATGTACGTCGTATCCGAAGAGCGCTGCAGAGATTGAAGAGAAGTATCATACACCCATCAGTCCCGCGCAGGTCAAACGGATCACCGATTATGTTGGCCATCTTGTCTATATGGATGATTGCCGACGCGCCGAAGCAGCAGAAGCTGCGGAGCACCAGAAGATCGATCGACGCAGAAGGCGCAGGCGTGAAAACGATGTGCTCTATCTTGAGTTTGACGGGTCAATGGTTGATACCCGCGTCGAATCAGAAGGCAGCTTCTGGAAGGAATGCAAGATCGCTATGGCATTTTCTTCCGCCCACTTCCATAGGTGGATTAACCGTGAGGGAGAGGAATGTCAGGCGCTTGGAAAGAGAGATATTGTTGGAATCATTGGCTCTGTAGAAGATTTCCGGTACCACATCCTGGCGCTGGCCAAGCGTAATGACTATGATTTCTGTTCAGAGGTTGTCGTCATTACCGATGGAGCAAAGTGGATCATTCCTTTTGTGGAAGAATTGTTTCCGCGAGCAACTCACATTCTGGACAAATTCCACGCCAAGGAAAACGCATCCAAGTTTGCGAACGCAGTAAAACGCGGTAAGAACCAGAAAGCAATCTATGCCAAGGAACTGAATGCCCTGATTGACAAGGGCGATGTCAACGGACTGCTGAAAGCGACTGAACCCTACAAGAGCTGGAAAGCCCGTAACGGCATCCTGAATTTTCACACCTATGTGGAAAGTCACAAGAAGTGTATGAACTATCCAGAGTACGAGAAAAAGGGATATTTTGTAGGCAGCGGCGCAATCGAAAGCTGTCACAGATACACCATGCAGAATCGTATGAAACAGCCCGGTCAACGCTGGAACGTTGAAACCGGACAAGGAATTCTTTCTATGAAGAGCCGCTATGAATCTGGAAACTGGAGTGAAGTTGTGGAGCT
>ONWQ01000168.1 GCA_900321565.1 uncultured Eubacteriales bacterium | reverse complement strand
GATGTCTACTTTGAAGGCCTGCGGATCTCTTCCACCCAGAACGGGCTCCCCGTCCTGCGCCAGTCCCTCAGGAATGACTGTCAGGAGAAGATTGCCCGGCTCGAGTCTGAAATGAAGGAACAGATCAGCCAGCATCCGTCCGATGCCGCACGGCTCAGGTCTGAGTTTGAAACCAAGCGCAAGGAACTGAAAAAGGAACTCAGGGAACGCCTGCGCAGTGCGGAAGACAAGGCTCTGGAGTCCTCGGTTGAAAAGAGCAAGGCGACCGATCTGTATCATGAAAAGCGGAAGGCTGAACTGACGGCCGAGTATGAAAAGGACATTGCCGGGCTCAGCGGCGCCGCTCTGGAAGCACGCAAGCGCGAGTATGAAACCGAAATGAAGGTCGCTGCCAAGGACAATATCATGACCCGGATGCAGATGATCTTCCAGGACCCGATCGCTTCCATTAACCCGCGCATGACTGTCCGTGAGATCATTGCGGAAGGCCTGGTCATCCGCGGGGTCACGGATAAGGAATACATTGACAAGAAAGTCTATGAAATGCTTGAGCTCGTCGGGCTTGTGCCGGAGCACGCGGACCGGTATCCGCATGAGTTCTCCGGCGGCCAGCGCCAGCGCATCGGTATCGCACGCGCGATCATCATGGAGCCTGACCTGATCATTGCAGACGAACCGATCTCCGCCCTGGACGTGTCCATTCAGGCTCAGGTGATCAACCTGCTCAATGACCTGCGCAACCGCATGGGACTGACCATCATGTTCATCGCGCATAACCTGAGCGTGGTCAAGTATTTCTCCGACCGGATCGCTGTCATGTACTTCGGCAAGATTGTGGAAATGACCACCTCGGATGAACTGTTTGCGCATCCGCTGCACCCGTATACCAAGTCCCTGCTCTCAGCCATCCCCTACCCCGATCCGCATTATGAGAAGATGCGCAAGCGTGTGGAGTATGTGCCGGAGAAAGTACACGACTATTCCAAGGATAAGCCGAGCCTGAGGGAGATCACACCCGGACATTATATCCACTGCAATGATGCAGAGTTTGCACAGTATAAGAAGGAGTTGGGACTGTGAAGCCGGACACACAGCGCAAGCGCACTGTCAGGAGGTATACAGGCTCTGTACTCTTTGCCGCAGTCACATTCTTTCTGATGATGCTCGGCCGGGGCGGGTTTGAAGCCGGAACCCGGGCCGAGTTCTATCACCTGCTGTGCGACGCACTGTTCGTTCCCGGGATCCTGCTGCTCTGTGCATGGCTGCTGGTCTTTGTCGCCAGTGATGGTGTGTTTGACATGCTGCACTTCGGCGTTCAGAAAGCAGTGCGGATTGTGCTGAAGAAAGAAAAGCGCGATCTGTATCCAAAAACGTTTTATGAGTACAGGACCATGAAAGCCGCCGGAAAGAAAGGCAGTACGGCTTTTCTGTGGCTGCCCGGAGCCTGTCTGGTTCTGGGTGCCACCATTGCGCTGATCCTGTACATGAATGCCTGACACAATCCTCGCAATCCAGTCATGATCTGCTGACATTCCCGCAGCCCCCTGCCGCCATCCGGTGGCCGGGGGTTTTCTCGTATGCGCAAGAACCATGACCGGTCCTCCCGGAAGAATATGACACGATGGCCGCATCCTGTACTCTTCCCGGAACCCGGGAACAGAGATTTCCGCATGGATTCAGTAGGTTTTCTGCATGGACAATCCAACAAGCCTATGGTAGAATTCATGTATCTTTGAAACAATGCAAGGAGGCGCTCCCCATGAAAATGACGTTTCGCTGGTACGGTTCCAAGATTGATCCCATCCCGCTCAAGTTTGTCAAGCAGATTCCCGGTATGACAGGCCTCATGGGACTTCTGGACAAGCCTGCCGGTGTTGATTGGCCCGAAGAAGAGTTTGTTGCGCTGAAAAAGGAAGTCAATGATGCCGGTCTGGAGATCGAGGTCATTGAGTCCGTCAATGTCCATGAAGACATCAAGATGGGTCTGCCATCCCGTGATGAATACATAGCCAATTACATTTCCACCATCCGTATGCTGGCCAGACAGGGTGTCAAGGTCATTGTGTATAACTTCATGCCCGTATTCGACTGGCTGCGCACGGACCTTGCACGCATTATCCCGGAAGACGGTTCCAACAGCCTCTACTTTGACGAGAAGGATCTCGGCGAAATGGGTCCGCTGGAGATTGTCCGCAAGACGGCAGAAGACAGCAAGGGATTCACACTCCCCGGCTGGGAGCCCGAACGCCTCGCATTGCTGGAAACCACGCTGAAGCAGTATGAAGGGATCACCCCGGACATGCTGCGCCAGAATTACAAGTATTTCCTGGATGCCGTCATTCCGGTCTGTGAAGAAGTCGGTGTACGCATGGCATGTCATCCGGACGATCCGGCCTGGCCGATCTTCGGTCTGCCGCGCATTGCACACAGCCAGGACGATTTCGACAAGATCTGTGCACTCCATGACAGCCCTGCCAATACTCTGTGCCTGTGCACCGGTTCCCTGGGTTCTAATCCTGACAATGACATTCCGAGCATTATCCGTCATTTCGGTGAAAAGAACCGGATCGGCGCCATGCACGTGCGCAATGTCAAGTTCCTGGGCTATCATCATTTCCGTGAAGCCAGCCATCTCACCCGCGAAGGCGATCTGGATATGTTCGCCATTATGGAAGCCATCTATGACACCTGCCCGGATACCTATGTGCGTCCCGACCACGGCCGCATGATCTGGGATGAACAGGGCCGGCCCGGGTATGGACTGTATGACCGCGCTCTGGGTGCAACCTATATCAACGGACTCTGGGAAGCGCTGAACCGTATCAAGGGCAAGAAAGACCGAGTATAAGAAAGGACCGGGATTCAAATGCAGTTATCTTATCAGGGCATTCAGGACCGCGCGGCATGGGAAAAGGCCGGCGTGCAGCTTCCGTCTTTTGACTGGAAAGCCATGGCAGAGGAAACAGTCAGAAAGCCTGTCTGGGTGCATTTCGGTGCAGGCAATATTTTCCGCGGGTTCATCGCAGCACTGCAGCAGCGTCTGCTGAACTCCGGTGACGCCACTTCCGGCATCATTGCGGCAGAAACGTTTGACTACGAGATCATTGACAAGATCTATGACCCGCATGACAGCATGACACTCATGGTGTCCCTGCGTCCGGACGGAACCACGGACCGGGAAGTCATTGCTTCCATCGCCCGCGGTGTACGCGCCGATGCTTCCAATGCCAGTGAATGGGAAACCCTGAAGTCCATTTTCCGCGCACCTTCCCTGCAGATGATTTCCTTTACCATTACTGAAAAAGGCTATGCACTGCGGAACATGAAGGG
>ONWQ01000067.1 GCA_900321565.1 uncultured Eubacteriales bacterium | reverse complement strand
TCCTCATCGATTACAAGACAGACCGGGACACGGCAAGAGACACCTTTGTGCCCCGGCATACCCTGCAGATGAACTGGTATCGTACAGAACTGGAGCGCCTTACCCATCGTCCGGTCCGGGAAATGTGGCTGTACGCACTCCGGGCCGGGATTGCGTACCCGGTCCCGCGTGTCAGGACTGCGCAGGATTGAGACACCATACTCTACATGACCTGTTCTTCTCCTGCCATGTGCAGATCTGTCGGACCGACCGGATCTTTCGGCCGGTCCTTTTCCGTAAGCCTTCTTTCATGGTGCATGCAGATTTCCAGTGCCCACGTAAAAAGCAGTGCCGGTTTTGCACTGCTTTTTCAGACCTGTGTATTCGTATTTCATGTAAGAATGCGTCCGGTCCTGTGATCCAGAATTTCAATCCGCCCGCCCGGCATCCGGCTGTCATGCGGGCATGCGCCTGCATGATCACAGTACGAGCACGGGGATACGTTCCCGTCCTGCAGCGGAAATGGTGATACATTCCCGGAACGGATGTCCTCCACGGTTTCCACCACGACCTCGAGCGCCCGGTCTGTAATGCGCTGCATTTCGTCCTGGCTCACTGCCGTAATGGTGTCATTCTTCCCGATACCGATCTTGACCGGTTTCATGGCCTCCTGAATCACCGGATCACGCAGAATCATACCACTGGTCCTCAGGTCCGTATCAATCCGGGTCAGGATCTTTTCCGGGTTCGCTTCATCCACAAGCACATCCCGTACCGGCTGAAACAAAGCCCCGGCCGGCTGATACTCCGGCAGTCCATGACTGGCTGCCAGCATATACAGGGGCAGCTGCAGCTGGAGTCCGGCATTCACTGAATTCTGCTTCAGGTCCCTTGCGCTGGACTTATTGTCGATGATCACGAAGTAACGGCTGCCGTCCTCAAGCTGCAGGGTATCCACACGGTCAATCCGGCCGGAAAGCAGGATGGACTCATTCCCGCTCAGCGGGATCTCCAGCCCCGGATACTCCCCGTTCACACCGAAACCCACTTCCAGGCCCGCAGGCCTGAAATGCTGTTCCTTCCGGAAAGCGCGCATCATGCTTTCCACCGTGGTGCGTACGCTGTGAATGATCCCGGCTCCCTGATAGCGGTGCGCCACGTCTGCATTGAGGACGGTATTCTTCCATGCGCGTGTCTGTTCGCGCAGGATCCCGTTAAGCAGTGTCCGTACCTGGGCAGGATCCAGATCCGGCCATTCCGGAAACTTCCTTGCCTTTTCGAAAAAGCCGCAGATCACATTATGGTAGAACGTTCCCTGATCATTCGGTTCATAGGTAAAGGATGCCCTGGGCACAAGGCGCAGCATATCCGAGACAAACCCCATGTACGGACAGCGGTTGTGCGTCTGAATCCGGGAGATTGAGATTCCGCGGTCCAGGGACAGGATCCGTGCCGCTTCCCGGCTGATGGGCGGGACACGGACTGTTGCATGCAATCCCCGGAACACCGCCTCCACCCGTCTTTTCCAGTGCGGGTCCTGGTACATGGACGCCAGTGCATTCTGCCAGAGCATACTCCGGTCGCTGCGGTCTGTGAGGAAGTTCTCCTTGGATGATCGGAGCATGGTGGAAAGCTTTTCCAGTGCAAATGCCGGGGCAAAAGGATACAGCCCGTCCTCCATGAGTCCGCCGGTTACATTGTCCGGGCAGGAAGCGCGCACCAGACGGGTCAGATGCTTGAATGCCGTGGACGGGGTCAGGACACCGCCATTGGGCCTGGCTGAAGCTGCCGAGAGAATCAGTTCTTCCCGCGCAAGGCTTACAGCCTCGTACACCGCCTGGCGTTCCCTGGCAGCGAGGTCCAGTGTGCTCATGCAGATCCACTCGGACGGCTGGACCGCGGCATCCTTCTGCTGCCTGTTGTGCCGGACAATACACTGGGTCAGCTGTGCAATCTCATAGTCCGAAAAAATCTGGCCTGTATGCTCGCTCTCATTCTCCTGCATGCCCATCACGGCCACCAGCCGGTATCCGCGGGAGAAGAACATGCGCGGTGAGGCGATCATGACCGCATTGGAGCGCTGCGGCAGCAGCTTGATGGTCCGGGTCGCCAGCGAAGACTCGAGAATATAGCACAGGTCTTCCATGGGCATGCGCTCATCCCCGGCAAAGGTGGCCACTTCATCGAGCATTTCATTGGCAGCCGTCCAGGACTGCCGGTTTCTGTCGATTTCCAGTTCGTCGCCGGACTGGGCAAGCCGGTTTTCACGTACAAGCAGGGCTTCGTATACCCCCTGCTGTTCAATGAAACGGAAGAGCAGGGTGGCCGCCTCGCGCCCGCTGCAGCCTGAGGCAAGCGCACTGCGAAGCTCAAACAGCGGTATGATCATGCGCGCCCTGAGCGCTTCCATACCGGCAGCCTTTTCATCGCCTTCCGGAACATGGAACGGGATCAGCCATCTCCTGCGGTCGATCCCATGTGCCCGGGCATAGTTCTCCATATCCATGACTTCAGTATCATTAAGACCTGCAAGCCCGGTCTTCATGTATCGGAGCACATCCTCCAGACGGAAGCGGCGCCGGAGAATCCGGAGCAGAGAGAACAGATACTGACCGTACACACTCTGAAGGATCGGGTCCGCCACCCGGGTATTGAACGGGATTCCGCAGGCTGTCATCACAAGAGGCAGGATCCGGGGCAGTGTCGCGGTCTCGCACAGTGCCACGGCCATGTCGGACCAGGCCATGCCCATGCGGTGCCGGCTGATGAGCTCCTGACAGGTATGAAGACATTCCACATAGGAATTCTTGGCATAATACACATGCACATGCGACATGTCCGGTGCATCGCCGGACTCGGCTGTACCCTGCCCATCCGGTGCGGCATAGGCATAGATTGTCCGCTCCACACATGCTATCCCCGGGTCCATGGACGGTGTTTCCCGGAACGGTTCCACCACGAACGGCATCCGGATGCGTTCCAGGTGCCTGACCAGACCGCTCAGGGATTCACTG
>ONWQ01000287.1 GCA_900321565.1 uncultured Eubacteriales bacterium | reverse complement strand
TCAAGTGTGGTGCAAAGTGTGGTGCAGCCCCCAAATCATAGCATGATCAAGAAAAAGAAAAAGCCTGAGAAGCTTTGTAATACTTAGTTTCTCAGGATGTCGAAGTGCCGGGATTCGAACCCGGGGCCTTTTGGTCCCGAACCAAACGCGCTACCAAACTGCGCTACACCTCGATATGGTGGAGCCGATAATGGGACTCGGACCCATGACCTGCTGATTACGAATCAGCCGCTCTACCAGCTGAGCTATATCGGCGGGGTCAACAGTGCGCATTATAGCAAAAGGTTTCTCTTTTTGCAAGGGGATTTTCAGCAGTTTCTTATAGTTTCTTCCAAAAGTATTGCCACTGTTGCGATTTAATTCGGCAACAAGGCAGATTGCTCCTGAAAAAGTATATTGTGTTTTCTATGCTTTATTTTTCTTCTTCCTGAAATATTTCTGTCATGTCTGCAACAAGTCATGTCTTAATCTGTCATTAAAGCCGAGAATTCTGCTTAAACCCGTCTATCTGGTGATAAAGGCATCAGAATTGACAAATAAGCAGCTGCTATGTATAATTCCGATAACTTCACGGCGTTCATCCGTCCGTTATGCTTTGGTCACAAAGCATACGGTTTTTGAAATCAGTTTGAAAGGTGGAATCGTCTATGGATCCTTGTTCTGCAATCGTTGGCATCAACTGGGGCGATGAAGGCAAAGGCCGTATGGTTGACCTGCTCACAGAAGACTTTGACGTCGTCGTACGGTATCAGGGTGGTGGCAATGCCGGTCACACCGTAATCAATGAGTACGGTGAATGCGTGCTGCATCTTCTGCCCTCCGGCGTATTCCGTCCCGGGGTTGTAAACGTCCTCGGTAACGGTGTCGCACTGGATCCCGAAAATCTGCTTGCTGAAATCAACACACTGAAAGAAAAGGGAGTGAAAATCACTCCTGACAATGTGAAGATCAGCAACCGGGCTTCCCTGTTGATGCCCTGGCATCGTAAGCTGGATGTTCTGGAAGAAACCAGGCTCGGTGAAAAGAAATTTGATACAACCAAGAAAGGGATTGCACCTTTCTATTCCGATAAATACCAGAAAAAGACCATCCTGGCAGGCGAACTGTTTTATCCGGATGTGCTCAGGCCGCACCTGAATGACCTGCGTGAATGGAAAAACCTGATCCTGACCGGTGTATACGGTGCGGATCCGGTGACTGAGGAAGAAATCGATGCCTGGCTGGAAAAATACTGTGAGCCGCTCAAGCCCTTCATCCAGGATACAGGCGCATATCTCACTGATGCCAACCGCAGACATAAGAGAATTCTCTTCGAAGGTCAGCTCGGCGCACTGCGCGATCTGGACTTCGGCATTTATCCCTTCACTACATCTTCCAATGTTCTGGCACGTTATGCCCCGATCGGTGCTGGCATGCCCGGTGTGAATGTGGAGCGGATTATCGGTGTGGTCAAGGCATACTCCAGCTGTGTCGGTGCAGGCCCCTTTGTCTGTGAAATGTTCGGTGAAGAAGCAGAGCACCTGCGCCAGATCGGCGGCGAGCACGGGAAACGGGTCCGCCGCGTAGGACCTCTCGATCTGGTGGCCACACGCTATGGCGTAAAGCTCCAGTCCACTACGGAAATTGCTCTGACCAAACTGGACGTTCTGGGCAAGATGGATGAGATCCCGGTCTGCGTGCGCTATAACCTTGACGGCAAGGAAATCGATGATATGCCCTTCCCTGCCCTGGTCAGCCGCTGCAAGCCCGTCATCAAGACCATGAAGAGCTGGAAATGCGATATTTCTGATGTGCGCAGCTGGTGGGAACTGCCTCAGGAAGCCAAAGACTATGTCAAGCTGATCGAGGACTCTGTAGGCGTCGTCATCAAATGGATCTCCGTAGGTCCTGAGCGTAACAGCATCATCCGCCGCGGATGACAGTCTTTTCTGCGCTGTATATGATTCTGATACTCTTAGCACAAATTGAATACAAAAAAAGAAATGAGGAATTGCGATCATGAAAGGTAATGTTCTTGTAGGTCAGTCCGGTGGACCGACTGCCGTCATCAACTCCAGTCTGGCTGGCGTATTCAAGACCGCCATGGAGCGTGGATATTCCAAGGTTTATGGCATGAGATACGGCATCCAGGGATTCATGGACGGCCAGTATGTAGATCTGTCGGAACACATCAAGAATGAACTTGACCTTGAGCTGCTCAAGCGTACACCTTCTGCCTTCCTGGGCACCTGCCGTTATAAGCTGCCGGAAATCCATGAAGACAAGGCCATATATGAAAAGATCTTTGAACTGCTCGATAGCCTGAACATCGAGGTGTTCATCTATATCGGCGGCAATGATTCCATGGACACGATCCGGAAGCTGTTTGATTACTCCCTGCTCACCGGTGCTAAGCAGAAGTTTGTCGGCTGCCCGAAGACCATTGATAACGACCTGGCCATTACGGACCACACCCCGGGCTTCGGAAGCGCTGCCAAGTACATCGCAACCTCGACCAAGGAAGTCATCTGTGACGCCATGGGTTTCTCCTACAAGAAAAAGAACGTCAACATCGTGGAAATCATGGGCCGGAACGCCGGATGGCTCACCGGTTCAGCCGCACTCTCCCGCAGCGAGGACTGTGACGGTCCCGATCTGATCTACCTGCCTGAAGTTCCCTTCAATGTGGAAGCATTCGTCAATGAAGTGCGTAAGCTGCTTGAGAAAAAGGACGTTGTAGTTGCTGTGGTCTCGGAAGGTATCAAAACCGAGGAAGGCAAGTATGTCTGTGAGTATGCCACAAGCAATACCACCACCGACGCGTTCGGACACATTCAGATGACCGGCACTGCAGCCTATCTCGCCAATGTAGTCAAGGCTGAGCTGGGATGCAAGACCCGTGCCGTCGAGCTCTCCACCCTCCAGCGTGCCGCTGCACATCTGGCCAGCAAGATCGACGTGGATGAAGCGTTCAACGTTGGCGGCGCGACTGTAAAGGCTGCAGACGAAGGTTCTTCCGGCGTAATGGTCGTGATCGATCGTGTTTCCGATGACCCGTACCAGAGTGCAACCGGCGTCTATGATGTGCACCGTATTGCCAATGGTGAAAAACTTGTTCCGCGGCAGTGGATCAATGAAGAAGGCAATTATGTCACGGAAGAATTCCTAGACTATGTGCGTCCGCTGATTCAGGGACACTATGCTCCCATGATGGTTGAAGGTCTCCCGCGCCATCTGAGCATGAACCTGAAGAACTATGACTGGATTAACCAGAAGCCCCAGAACTGATCCACTGTTTCAGATGCATCCAATGGCCGCCGGCTCAAAACCGGCGGCCGTTTTCATATGCGGAACTCTCACAGTCAGGCATCCACCACCTCATATGAAGGGCCTTTGAACTGACTGATCCAACCCATCCGGCCTCTGCATTCAATGAGCGTAACATACGTGGTCTCTGAATCAAAGAAGCACCCGTCTGCTCGGCAAGCAGACGGGTGCCTGAGGTTCTTCTCGTATTAAAATCAATGGATCAGTGTGATATTGCGGAACACACTTACCAGTGTATTGGCCACAGTAGACATGGTCTTGATAAAGATATCCAGAGCTACACCCACAACGTCCTTACGGGTATCACCGATGGTATCACCGGTTACAGCTGCCTTGTGTGCAGCAGAGCCCTTGCCATAGCCCTTGAGAGAACCGGACTCGATGTATTTCTTTGCATTGTCGAATGCACCGCCGGAGTTGCCCATGAACAGTGCTCTCGGGATGGCCACGATAGTGGCACCGATCAGCAGGCCGCCCACGAATTCAACACCGAATACAAAACCGCCAATCACCGGGATGACCATGGCCAGAATGGACGGAACCAGCATCTTCTTGAGTGCCTGCTTGGCAGCCAGAGCGATCATGCGGTTATAGTCCGGAGTCTTCTTGCCGGCCAGTACTTCAGGTGTCAGCTGCTTGTCGCCTTCGTCGGCCATCAGCTTGGCAGACTCAATGGTATTGTCAGTGAGCATGGCTGAGAAGTACTCAACCAGGGAGCCACCGATAATAGCACCCGCAATGACAACAAAGGATGCAATGTTCAGGTTCATTTCAGTGGAGTAGTTGCCGACATAGGAAACGATCAGGGACACGGTTGCAAATGCAGCCGAGCCGATGGCAAAGCCCTTGCCGACAGCTGCGGTCGTATTGCCCACAGCATCCAGTTTATCAGTGATTGTACGGACCTTGGCATCCAGGTGGCAGCTTTCAGCCAGACCACCGGCATTGTCCGCAATGGGGCCGAAAGCGTCAATGGAAACGGTTGTGCCGACAAAGGCCAGCATACCAAGGGATGCCAGAGCTACGCCGTAGGTACCGGCCAGCTTACCGGAAATGAACAGTGCAATACCGATCACCAGAACAGGCAGCAGGCAGGAACGGGAACCAATGGCATCACCCTTGGTCACCACAAAGGCCTCACCTTCCGGTGCCATTTCCGCCAGTTCGCGGGTAGGCTTGTAATCTGTGGAGGTATAGTATTCAGTGATCGATCCGATCGCAACGCCACTGCAGATACCGAGCACAGCGCAGACCCAGGGGGAAGCCCAGCCGGCAGCCCAGCCATAGGTATCACTCAGAATGCTTCCGTCCACACCGGAGAAGCAGATGGCTGCACAGCCCAGGCTCATCAGCATGGTCAGGCCGGCGGAGATCCAGGTTGCCAGGTTCAGTTCTCTGGACGGGTTATTGCCCATTTTCTTCTTGGCTGCATAGAACAGGCCCAGCAGACAGCTGAGAAGACCTGCACCGGCCATCAGAAGCGGGTATGTGATCGTCGCGCTGAATGTATTCTCAAGCAGTGCGGCTTCCCCTGTGAACACCTTTTCATACTGCTGGAACAGGACCACAGCAATCATCAGTGTTGCAGAGATGGTAGCCACGAAGGATTCCAGAAGGTCAGAGCAGTTGCCGGCGATATCATTGACATTGTCGCCGATGAAGTCAGCAATGACGTTCGGGACACGGGAGTCATCTTCCGGCAGGTCATTGCGTACCTTGGCCAGAATATCTGCAGAAATGTCTGCCGCCTTGGTATAGTTGCCGCCCGCAACACGGTTGAACATGGCAACCAGTGAGCAGCCCAGGGAATACGTGGAAATCCGCATGATGGTCGGATTCACACCCTGGAGCGTAGCCAGAAGGCCGCCGCCCTGAACGTCATGGCGTACCTGACCGAAGATCAGGAGCACACACACCAGGCCCAGCAGACCAAAAGCCTGCACACAAAGACCGGAAATGGAACCACCGCAGAGAGCAACCTTCACAGTCTCGCCAATGGACAGGGTTTCCCGGGCCTTGTTAGCAGTACGGACATTGGCAAAGGTTGCACTGCGCATACCGATTACGCAGGCGCAGGACGACATCAGTGCGCCGAATACGAACGTGATGCCGCTGCTCTTTTCCACAAACAGACTGAAGACCACTGCCAGAACCGCCACCACGATGAGGATGGTCCGGTATTCCGTCTTCATGAATGTGTTCGCACCGGAACGGATGATTCCGGCCATTTCAGCCATTTCCGCCGTGCCTTCCGGCATTTTGCGGATTCTGAGATAGTTGTACGCCACATAACCGATGGTTGCGGCTATGACCAGCAGTACACAGACAAACCAGGTCGTAGACAAAAAAGTCACCCCATTTATGAAATAGTAGAACGATCGCAGATTCTCCGCATTTTCCCGTTTTTCAGCATGGGGTTCCGGAAAGATTCAGAAAATGACGCGATTTGGATCATTATTGCATTTCGTCACATAGATGTCAAGCAAGGTCAGAAAATTGCATAATTGGCCCATGTTCGACCATCTTTTCAGGATTTTCAGCCTGTATATGACATCCGGCTCTGCCCTGCGGCGAGTGTCCGGTAAAAGAAAAGCACAGGAAAAGCATTCCCGATATACCGGTATTCATCACGGCACCATCCATTATGCATGAAAAAGACACCCTGCTTCCTTGCTCACTCTGCAGGATGCCTTGCCTGTGTCAGCTCCCGGACATTACAGTGTTTCTCCGGTTCGTCTGATTCAGTCCGATATCATGCTCCGCCATGTTTCAAGAATCATTGCGGGTGTACAGTGCCGGCCCGGGATCGCGCGCTGTTCATAGGTCTCAAACAGGAACTGACCCGTATATCCCTTTTCACGGATGTACCGGATCACTCCGGGCCAGTCCACCTTACCCACGCCCGGCATCCAGTGCTTTTCATCCACAAAATCATAATCTGACAGATGTGTGGTAACAATATAGGGTGCACAGGCATCCAGAAAATGCTCATGCGTTTCCCTGAGCAAATGATTGAAATCAAAAGTCATCTTGGCCAGACGCCCATGATCCGTCAGGTACAGCATTTCATCCGAACAGTTGCCCAGACAGGTACGCGGCAGTTCTTCCACAGCCAGGGTAATCCCCAGGCTCCTGGCATAGTCACCGAGTTCACCCACGGCATCCCTGGCAATCGCCAGACGAACCGCACGCTCATCCTCGCCAACCGGTTCAAAACTGGCATGCAGGACAGCCAGACCAATCTTCCATTCCGCAATCTGATCCAGCACACGCTTTTCAAGCCGTATTGCCTGCCTCCGCTGTTCCGTATTCGCGCTGGAAGGATCGGTTGCCGGACCAAAGGGCGTATGCGCTGACAGAATCCGGAGTCCTGCCGACAGGATATGCGCCCGTCGCCGCTCCGCCTCTTCAAACATCGGTCCGCTCTGCATGTCCGGCGGGAACACCAGTTCCGCGGTTTCGAACCCGGCAACGCGGGCATCCGCCCAGCATGCTTCGGAGGATTCCACAAAAAATTTCGAGGTCAGTCCAAGCGGGTTCATGCACGTCATCCTTTCACTGAGCCCATCATGACACCTTTGACAAAATACTTCTGCGCAAACGGGTATACTATGATAATCGGCAGTGTGGAAATCACAATCACGGCATACTGGGTCACTTCCTGCAAAAGCAGTGTCTCCACGCTCGCGATCCCCGTTGCTTCGCCCAGGGATGTGCCGGACATACCAGCATTGGTGATCAGCAGTTCACGCAGGACCAGCTGCAGCGGGAAATACTCATGCTTGGCCGGAAGATAAATGGCTGCCTTGAACCAAGCATTCCACTCATTCACGACATAATACATGGTAATCACTGCAATGGATGCCTTGGTGACCGGCAGAATGACCCGGACCAGGGTAGTCAGTTCACTGGCACCGTCCAGACGCGCCGACTCCACCAGGGAATCAGGGACAGACTGGAATGCAGTCTTGAGGATGATCATGTTCCAGGTCGTGATTGCCAGCGGCAGAATCAGGGCCCAGCGTGTATTGGTCAGATGCATGGCATTGACCAGCAGATAGTCCGGGATCATGCCGCCGGAAAAATACATGGTGAACACGATCAGAAGCGTCATGGGCTTGCGAAGCATGAACTTGCGCTCCGAGAGCACATAGGCACCTATGCAGGTGAGCGCCATGCGCACCAGTGTTCCGAACCCGACATAGAAGAATGTATTCAGATACCCCTGGATCAGGTTCGGATTTGCAAACGCATTCTTATACCCGCCCAGGCTCCATCCCAGCGGCCACATGATTGCGCCGGTATGCTGGTTGAGCAGTACCGGGTCTGAGAACGAACCACACAGCACATGCCACAGCGGATAGATACATATGAAGGTAAAGATGGCCAGGAACACAAGGTTCATCGCGTCAAATATCCGGTCACCGGTCGTCTTTTTGCGTACCATTGCCATCCCTCCTTACCACAGGCTCTCGCCCGTCAGTTTGTCTGCGATCCTGTTGGCACTGTACAGCAGGATCAGATTGATCACTGAATTGAACAGGTCCACAGCTGACGCATAGCTGAAATTCAGATCCTGCAAGCCGTACCGGTAAACAAAGGATGAAATGATATCCGCCTTGTCATACACAGCCGGCGAATACAGAAGCAGGGTCCGGTCAGCACCATAGGACATAATATTCCCGATTCGCATGATCAGCTGTACGATAATGACCGGCAGCAGTGCCGGAATCGTAATATGCCAGATGCAGCGGAAGCGCCCTGCACCATCTATGGTCGCAGCTTCATACAGCTGCGGATCCGCATTCGTCAGCGTGGCTATGTACAGAATACTGCCCCACCCGCAGGATTGCCACAGACTGCTCGCCACATAGATTGCACGGTAGTAGCGACCGTCCGTGAGCAGGTTCTCCCGCGGAAAACCGAACGAAGCCAGAATATCACTGAACAGTCCGTCTGAAGCTGTAAAGTCCTTGATAATGCCGCAGACAACAACCAGTGAAATGAAGTACGGCAAATAACTGGCTGTCTGAACAAACTTCCTGTACCGTTTCTGACTGACTTCATTGAGCAGAATTGCCAGCAGAATGGGCGCCGGGAACCCGATCAGGATCTGCCAGAAATTCAGCATCAGCGTATTGACAATCGTCCGCTGGGCATACGGTCCCGTAAGAAAGTCACGGAAGTTCTTCAGTCCGATCCACTGGCTCCCGAAGATACCACGCGCCGGCCGGTATTTCTCAAACGCGATCACCGCGCCGAACATCGGCCCGTATTTGAACACCAGGAAGTACAGCAGGATCGGAATGAACAGCAGATAAAGACTGGGATACTGCTGGATGTTCCGGCCCAGGCGCTTCAGATATGATTCCTTTTTCAGTTCTGGAATTCCGGGATGTTTGACTGAGCCCTGCACAGCGTTACCCCCTCATACTCAGGAATCATGCGCACCTCCCTGTCCGGGAGGTGCGCCAGTATACCATGATTACTTGGCCAGATAGGCTTCATAGCCCTTCTGTGTGATCTCAATTGCTTCTTCAATGCCGAAGTTCTTGAGTACCTGTGTATACTCCGCATCAAAGTTGGCCAGGTCTGCAGCACCGGTTATGTACTTCAGGACCATTTCCTTGGCATGCGTTTCCACATTGTTCATGATCTCAGCACGGCGCTCGGATGCTTCCGCGGAAAGCACGAACGGCGGGAGGCCATACGTATTATCCACGTCCGGGTCATCGCCCCAGCGTGCACGGTATGCCCAGTTTTCCGGGTCCTTCTGGTTGGTAGCCATGCAGATGCCATCACCATAGCGCCAGCGCGGGGTTGCATAGGCATGAACCTT
>ONWQ01000247.1 GCA_900321565.1 uncultured Eubacteriales bacterium | reverse complement strand
GTTACTTAATCCTTCGTAGCGTAGCATGAGAGCACGCAGCTTTCGTGCGATCTGCTTATCTTGCGTTGCTTTCTCTGCTGCCACAATCTCTGTGTATTCTTCTGGGCTGATCGTCTGTTTCCACATGCCAAATACCCCCTCAGGGATATTATCTCACGTTGTTAATTATTTAGCAATCTAATTTGAGATTAGTATAAGACCTCTCAGATGCAATGTATTGGATTACATGATCTGGGAGGCCTTTTACAGTGTATCTGAATCAGTATGCAATGCATCGGTGTTCTGCCGGATCGTTGTGCATCTTCAGAGAATCTGCCGGATACACAAAAACCACCCGGATGGGTGGCTGACTGCCGGAGAATGAACAGGATGTGTCCCGGCATGTGATGCTTTAGGATACAGGAGAATTACATGGAAAAGCTCTTCAGATTCTCTTCATGAGTCGCAGAATGTTCTGATCATCCCGGCGTTCATATGTCATTTCATCCATACTTTTTTTGACCATATAAATGCCCATACCGCCAATCGGCCTGTCTTCGAGATCACTTGAAAAATCCGGATCCGGCTTTTTCAGCGGGTCATAAGGAATGCCACGGTCAATCAGTGTGATTTCAATGGCTGCCGGTGTTCGCTCAGTTTTCACGCATACCGTTACCGGGCCGGTTCCGGGCGCATAAGCATAACTGGCAATGTTGACGTAGATTTCTTCCACGGCGATCCCGACCTGCCGTCTGATTTTGTCCGGGCAGTTCAGCATCCTAAGATGCCGGTTGACCATGGCCAGTACATCATGCATGCATTCCATTGTTGCTTCGACGGTCAGCTGTTCAGTCCTTTCTGCTCCGGGTCCATAGTAGGTGAAGCCTATCATGGTTATATCGTCAAACTGCGGTGCATCCCCTGCAAACTCGTCGATTGAACTTCGCATGACCCCGAGTATATCTTTCGGGGAAGCATCAGGATTTCGGTTCAGCGTCTCAAGCATCCGATCTACACCGAAGAGTTTGTTCTCCATATTATGTGCTTCCGGCACACCATCGGTATATACGAACAGACTGTCACCTGGGCTCAGTTCAAAGGTGTGCTGACGGAAACGGACATCCTCCTCGAGCGCTACGGCAGGAGCATGCCGGTATTTCAGCAGCTCATAGGTTCCGCCTGCACGACGGAGCACCGGGTGCTCATGCCCTGCATTCACAGCCAGTCCCTTTCCGGTGGACAGTTCAATGATGGCGAGCCAGACGGTTACGAACAGTTCGGCATCATTTCCTTCACAGAGCTGGTTGTTAACATGCGCGAGGATCTCCTCAGGGCTTTCTCCGAGCCGCGCCCGGTTTTTAATCAGTGACTTGGCTGTCATCATAAACATCGCAGCCGGGATGCCCTTTCCGCTGACGTCAGCTATGACCAGTGCCAGATGATCCTTACCGATCATAAAGAAATCATAGAAATCGCCACCGACTTCCTTGGCCGGGTCCATGATGGCGTAGATCTGAAAATCATTTCGTTTAGGGAACTCCCGCGGCAACGCGGATACCTGAATTACCCGCGCAAACTCCAGCTCCTGATCAATCCGGGCCGAAGCATCAGCAATGTACTTTTTCAATGTAGTTACAGTGCTGTTGATATCGTCTGACAGGGAAGAGAATTCTTCACTGTTCCTGACGTTTACAACTTCATCCAGTTTCCCGTCCGTAATCCGGGAAAGTGAACTGTTCACACTGTCGATGTTTTCGATCACAAGCTTTCTTACAAGAATGACAATCAGAACGGACAGTTCAAGGAAGACTACTATATCCCGGATTGCGTTCATCATAACGGACGTGTTCCGGGTAAGCAGGAGTTCATTCATCGGGATGACAGATATGATATAGTACCCCTCGGAGAAAGTATACATGCAATAGCTTTTTTTGCCGTAGACTGTTGCGCTGAAGAGGGTTTCAGCGGGCATGGTATCCCGGTCGATCCAGATTCCGGTCACTACCAGGTTCTTCCCTTCGTTCTGCATCCGGTCACTGACGATCAGCCAGTTTTCATTGGCAACGATGACGCAGCCGTTTTCTCCTACATGCCTGTTTCGGGTGACACCAACAATGTATTGGTCAATATCCTTCTGGAAACGCTCTGCATCATATCCGACCTGGACAAAACCGCCGCTTTGAAGCGTGACACCTGCATACTTCCGGGATATACTCGGGTCATGGGATGTAGGCTGATAGCTCTGCACATAGGAATCCTGTTCCCCGCTCAGGAGAACCATGAATTCAGCGGACTGACTGCCGCTTTGCATATCATAGGCCATAAAGGGCGGGTGTGTAGTGGCTGTAATGATTCCCTCATGATCAATGACATTGATTTCCGCAACATCGAATTCCGACATCAATATACAAAGGTCCTCCGATGTTGCCGGCTGTTCCATTTCATCCAGACGCTGCGCGATATGCCTGGTCAGATTCAGCAGATTCTCATCGGATGCATCAATGGCATCCTGTCTTACGTCCTGAATATTGATCGTAAGCAGGCTGACCGCATTGTTACGGACCTGACGGGTCTGGTAGACCCATGAAAAGAGAATAGACAGTATGAAAGCAGTCAGGACGATGATTGTCAGCCATCTCTGGAATACACTGGATATCTTTCTGGTCTTTTTCTGCATGTTCATGCTTCACCCCGTCCTGTTTCCCCGTTGTGTTTCAGACAGTGCTTTATGCCTCAATGTTCAGCATGTCTACAAACCCTGTAACTTCAAAAATTTCCATGACTTCTGGGTTCACATGACGCACCACCATGCTGCCCTGCTTTTTCATGACTTTATGTGCTGAATGGAGGACACGCAGTGCTGCGGATGTCATGTATTCGACCTGAGAAAAATCGAAGATCAGTTCGGTGACGCCTTCGATTACGGTGCGCAGTTCGCCCTCCATTTCCCGGGCAACGATGGTGTCCAGCTGTGAATCCGGGGTTACGGTCAGTACTTTTCCTGTGGTGTCTTTCTGCATGGTCATTGTTTTCTGCCTCCCTGTTCCTTATTCCTGAGTATCCAGTCTCTGCCGGGATACGAGATCTGCAAAAAAGCCATTCTTTGCAATCAATTCTTCATACGTTCCGTCCTCGATGATATGCCCGCTGTCCAGTACAATGATCCGGTCACACTGACGGATGGTGCTCAGACGATGGGCAATCACAATGCGCGTGCATTTCATTTGGTCAAGTGCTTCACTGACCTGTTTCTGTGTCAGATTGTCCAGTGCGCTGGTGGCTTCATCAAACATGAGAATCCTGGGTTTGGCTGCCACAGCCCGGGCAATCATCAGCCGCTGACGTTGACCACCGGAAATCCCGCCCTGGCCTTCGGATATCAGTGTGTTCATTCCCATGGGCATGTGCCGGATGTCTTCCGCAAGCCCTGCAATCTCTGCAGCTTCCCAGGCATCGCTGAGTGTCAGCCAGGGTGCACTGATCACAATATTGGAGAATACGTCACCCCGGAAGAGCTTCCCGTCCTGCATGACTGAGCCGATGCGCCGCCGCAGGGACTTCGGGTCCAGTGTTCTCAGGTCACGACCGTCATAATAGACAGCGCCTTTCTGTGGCTGCTCAAACCCAAGCAGGATCCGCATCAGTGTGCTTTTGCCACAGCCGGTCCGTCCGACGATTGCGACATACTGACCGGGCCGGATTTTCAGTGTGAGATTGTCAAGGATCAGGGGCATGTCTTCACGGTAGCGGAAGGAAACATTGTTCAGTTCAATCCCTCCGGACAGGCGCGTGACCATGGCTTTGCTTTCATCAATCTCCGGCACGGTTTCCATGATCGGCTTTGCCATTTCCAGGATGGGCCGGATCTGGGCTATGGACGCCGCAATCCCGGTCAGTGAAAGGAATGCGCCACTGACCATGCCATAGGCCGAATTAAAGGCATAGTACTCAGAAACAGAAACATGATTTCGGATAGCCAGATAGTACATCAGCATAGTGCCGATCAGGGTAATTGCAGTACTGATCACGCTGCCCAGTTTCAGGAATATGGGTGGGTTATATGTCAGGGTTGCGCTTTCCGCATACATTTTTCCCCAGCGCCCGAAGGCACGCTGCTCTGCGCCGGCCAGGCGGATTTTCTGAATCCCGCTGATCAGGGCATGGCATATGCCACTTTCCTTGGCTGAGAGCAGCATCTGCTGCCGGGAAATCCTGACCTGAATCAGTACGGTTGCAAGCGAAACGATCAGTGAACAGAACGTGATCAGAAGCGCAGGTGCCACCAGTGCAGGTGCATACAGAAAGATCTGTGAAATATAAGCAAGAGAGAACAGGCTGGTCAGTCCGGTGGACAGCGTCATGGTTACCAGCTGGTTGGCGAGTGTGTTCATGGAACTCACGCGGCTGGAAAGCTCACCAGCACTGTACTGCTTGAAAAAACTCACCGGCAGGGACAATACACGCATCATGGAGGCAGCCTGGACTGTGATGTTCAGTTTGACATTAATCCTTGCTGTGATCAGTCCCTTCAGGACGGACAATACTGTCGAGGACAGGGTTACACAGATCATGAAGATGGCCATGCCGATCAGGATACGTGTACTACCGGAAAGCAATACATCCGAGAACAGGCGCGCATTCAGCCCAGGCATAATCATGCCCACCAGTGTCACTGCGATCATGGCACAGCCCAGCATGACCAGATCCGCTGTGGAAATCTGTTCAAGAATATATTTCATAAGACTGCCGATGTTCAGCTGCCTGAGCGGGAATGGTTTATAGAAAGCAAATGCTTCAGTTTCGATCAGTTCAGCATTGCTACGGTTCAGATGCACCCGTTTTCCGGTCTTGCGGTCATGGAAGCAATAGCCATTGAGACCGCAGGGGAGGAGTGCGACTACACTGCCGTCATCCTTTCTGGTTCCCAGCATCGCGCCTACCGCATCCCGCCACCAGCCCTTTTCCAGGGTGACAGTCCTGCGCATGATTCCGTAAGGGCGCATCAGGAACTCCAGTACTTCGTTGATGTCCCGTATGCTTTCCGGTACTTCCTGGGGCTTCACATGATAGTATTTCAGTATTTCACCGACAGCGTCAGTGGTTACCTGCCGGTCATCATTGAGTGCTTCGGTCATGTGCCGTCCCATTACGGCGCCGGCGATGGCCTGGAAGGAATCCTCAAAGATAGCGCGGTCTGCTGCCTTGCGTTCCTGAATCTGTTCATCAAACCAGCCCATGCGATTCCCTCCTTTACTCGTTGGTTACGAGACGCTTATATAGTCCGTCTTGTGCGAGAAGTGTCTCATGCGTCCCACGTTCTACTACCCGGCCCTGATCCATGACAATGATCTCATCGCAGTCACGGATCGTAGAAAGCCGGTGAGCTACAACAACACAGGAAATCCTTCGCTTCCGTATGGATTCGACCACATCATACTCAGTCCGTGCATCCAGCGCACTGGTGGCTTCATCCAGAATGATCATGGTCGGATCCTGAGCAAGAACACGGGCTATCTCCATGCGCTGCCGTTGCCCGCCGGAGAAATCTTTTCCGCCTTCTGTGATCCTGTACTGGTATCCACCGTCGCGCTGCATGATGTCCTCATGAATCTGAGCATCCCGGGCTGCCATGATCACTTCATAGTCCTCAATGGACGTGTCCCACATCCGGATATTGTTGGCAATGGTATCCTCAAACAGGATGATATCCTGATCAACTACAGCGACCGAACTGGTGAACACAGACCGGTCTATGACCGAGATTGGTTTTCCGTCATACAGAATTTCCCCGCTCCAGGGCTGGTACAGACCAGAGATCAGCTTGGCCAGTGTAGACTTGCCGCAACCAGAGGAACCTACAAATGCAACCCGCTGCCCGGGTCTGAGTGTCAGACTGAAATTCTCGATGAGTGGCGGTGCAAGCCTGGAGTATCCAAATGTAACATTACGCATTTCCAGACTTCCGGTCAGTTTATCCAGTTCTTTTGTTTCAGCAGCCTGTGCATTGAATACCGGATCATCCGGGTATTCCATGACATCCTCAATGCGTTCCATATCCGTACGCATTTCCTGGAATGTCTGCCCTGCAGTGATCAGTTCATTTGCCGGATCCATGAAGGCTGTCAGAAACCCCTGAAAGGCGAGGATCATACCCACGGTAAAATGTCCCTGCATTGTCAGCCAGATACCAAGGACAAGGATTAGCACATTGAGTACTGCGTTTCCTGCAGCAGGGATCATGCCAAGGTACTGGTTCAGTTTGATATACCGGACATTCTGCGTGTTCACAGATGCCTGATATCCGGCCCATTTTTCAAAGTAACCATTCTCGGCACCACTGGCCTTGATGCTTTCAATCATATCCATTGCGCCCATCGTAGCGCCAGCCAGCTTCCCCTGATCCCGCATTGCGACGCGGGTGATATTTAATCGTTTTCTGCTGATATAGCGTGACACGAACAGATTGATGGCCACAGCTGCGAGCCCGACCAGCGTAAGCAGCCACGAGTACCGGATCATGATGAGAAGATAGAAGAGCATCATAATGGTATTGAGCATCAGCGGAGCCAGTGTATCCACGACATCCCCGGCAATGGACGCATTCCCGCTTTTGCGGGATTGAATATCACCCGCCATGCGCTGGGAAAAGAACACCATGGGCAGTCTCAGTATCTTCCATACATAGGAAGCGTTTCCGATTGCAGCCATTTTGCCGTTGATACGCAGGGAATAGACTTCTTCAATCCAGGCTGAGGCGATCTGAATGCCCGTGAGAAGTGCGAGTCCGACCATGAATGGTATGACCCAGTCCGGGTTTGTTCCCGGAAGCAGGAAGTCCAGGAATGCGCGTGAAAATCCGGCACTGATAATCCCGGTCAGGGAAGTGATCACGGTCGTCAGTATGACAAACAGGACTGCAGGCCCTGTGCCCTGCAGCCGTTTGCGTGCGAAGGAGAGTATGCTTTTGGGTTTCCCGCCGGGGGTGAAATCGTCTCCCGGCTGGATCATCAGTGCGATGCCTGTAAAAGACTTATCGAACTGTTCCATGCTTACGGTGTACGTTCCTTTTGCCGGATCATTCAGATAGGCCTTATCACCTTTGAATCCGTTACAGACAACAAAATGATTGAACTCCCAGTGTATAATGCACGGGAACTTGCCCTGATTGCGCAGAGCCGTTGGTTCTGCACGGCAGCCCTGGGCTTTCATGCCATAGCTCCTGGCCGCCCTGAGTACATTCCGGGCACTGGCTCCATCCCTGCTGACACCGCAGTCCGTGCGCACCTGCTCAAGCGGCACCCACTTGCCATAATAGGCAAGAATCATGCACAGACTGGCAGCACCACACTCCAGTGCCTCCAGCTGCATTACAACCGGTACCTTTGCCACACCCTTCTGAATTGGCTGCCTGATGCTCTTTTGTGCCATGTCTGTTTTCCCCCACCTGGATACTCAGTTTGTTACGATGGTGATTGGATGGATCTCCTCTGTGGTGCCATCCGCGGAGTGTGCTTCCACGGTGCCGAAAATACTCCAGGCCACAATCCCCACAAGCAGCAGGATGATGGCAGTCAGGACAAGCCACACCGAGGGCGTGGTGACCCGGATATAATCGTTCAGCTGTTCCGGAGAGGAGATCCTGTCCAAGCTTTTCTGGCGGAATATACTCATGTGTTTTCCCTGCTTTCCAATCCTGGTTATTTGACGGTCGTACAGTACGGATGCGATCCGTCAGTTTCCATACAGTTACAGATATACTTGTCGGATATGTTGTACAAATCTGTCGGCGATGCGCTATGTCCGGAGCACTGTGTACCCGGTCAGAGCGGGAGGTGTGCTGTGCGCAGTGAAAGAGCCGTTCACAGTTTTTTTGACATCCGGTTTGTTCAGTCAGCACCTGCTGTCCGATATGTATCAGACAATGCTACTTACCGCTGTGATGATGATCAGGCGTGGCTCTGATTCCCATACAATCGGAGGAACGTATGTAATCTGTCAGTAAACCGGGAAGACCCGTCCGGGGCATGCATATCGCAGCATCTCATAGCCGACACCGCTCAGGCCAAAGGCCAGGGTAGGATCGGGTACATTCCGATAGCCTGATGTCGTGAAGCGGTAGCTTCCTTTTGCCAGTTTTCTCTCCCGCATGCCTCTGAGTATGCGCCCGGCTTTTTCCATGCAACCTGCAGAAAGGGCATACTCTACAATTGCGGAATTACCGCAACAGAGGTGATCCCTGTAGAGCAGTGGCTGCGTATCTACCGTGCGGGATGCGAGTGCTGCAATCTCATGTGCCACTACTGTGTCTATGCCTGTACAGAGTATGCCGATCCCGGGTGCGCCGGAACAGTAACCGTGCATGATTCCCTGAGGTGGCCAACTCCGGTGGTCCGGCCAGGAACCGAACTTCTCACTGTACGTCTGTTTCTCAAATGCCATGGCATCATCTGCTGCCTGTAGCCATGTAGTTTCACCGAGAAGACGCCCGGCTGTGTACAGACTGTGTGCGATCCCCATCATGCCATGACCGGCCCCGCTGATCTGATGCCGCGGGGAGATTGTCTGCCAGAGCGTGAAACCGTCAGCTTCAAAAGATCGGAGTTCCAGGAGCCGCCATGCGCAGGCTGAGATCAGTGCATGCGCTCCGGGCCTTTCATGCAGTTCCGGGTAAGTGCACAGTGTAGCGAGTAACCCGGCGATACCACCCAGTCTGTCTGTCATCTGGACCTGGGAAAGATCCAGGTGCTG
>ONWQ01000054.1 GCA_900321565.1 uncultured Eubacteriales bacterium | reverse complement strand
AATTCTTCCGTGGTATACCCGCCAATGCCGCGATTGTAGATTGTGTAGGACAGACCGCGGTCAAGAAGGAGCTCATGGACAGGAAACTGTTCCATCAGACTGCTGCCAACAAACAGAATCTGGTGTTTGCGGACAAGACGGTTCAGATGCCGGTAGCGTTCCAGTTTGTCCAGCTTTTCATGAGTAAGGCGCAAAAGGGCCGCTTTTCGTGCTTCAGACTGATCGGTCTGCACAGCCGGGGCGTTTTCCTGGACATTCGCTTTCAATGGGATCCCTCCATTCATGCTTGCTGGAGTGAATTATACTGCAGCACGGAAAGGAATGCTATGCTGCATCATCGGAAGAATATCAGTTTTTTTACGTAGACACGGATAGTAAATCACCTGAACTATGGTACAATTCATGTGTTTCAGAATGAATTTCTGCAATGAATGATCGGAGGAAGAAACTATGAGAAGGTTCATAATCATTGCTTGTATGCTGTTTGTAATCTGCCTGTGTGCTGGCATTGGATTGGCTGATGAGAGTGAAGAGGCAAAGCTGATCAGTCTTGAGAGTGTGGGTTTTGAGGCGCTTGAAAAAGACAAGTGGAGCAATCCGCTTTATGAACAGCTCACCCTGGAAGGCTATGACCACACAGTACTGGCATTTTCAGGGGAAAATGGGAAGACTGAGTTTCGCCTGTATGGCAAGATTGAAAAGAAGTCAGGACTGTTTCCCGCATCTGTGACAGCCATTGAGAATGAAGAGGGTGATGTGTCATTTGAAGTTGCCCTTCTAAGCACAGAGGTTGTGAAGGACTATGCAAGAGATGCAGGCGTGCTGACAATCGCTGAGCCACCGGAAGAGATTCCGGAAGGACTGACTCTGAACAAAAAGAACATGCTGGAAATGACCAACCTTTTTGGCAAAAAAGAAGTATATGCTTACGGCACCTATGACAACGAGAACTTCGGATATTATAAAGTGGAGAGCAATAAAGTTGTTGCAGGGTCACTGGCATATGATCTGTCCAATGCATCTGCATGGGCAAAGCCGGAAAACATGAAGAAAATGTCCACACCCAAGGAATTCAAAAACGGCTTTCAGAGGACTGTGGAGATCCTGACAACTGATGGCAAGCGGGTCTTGGTGAATACGATTTATCCGAACCTTGCAGCATCACTGGAAGTGTCCATGTATTTAGCCGGTGAGAGCACGGATACATCAGGCGCTCCTAGTGACTCTTCACGCAGTAACAATATTCCAATGCCGGAAACGGGTGACAATCCTGTCATTGGGGATGCACCGGCTTCCAAGTAAACGAGTCCGCAAACAGACAGAACGGTGTACGATGATAACAAAGCCGCCAGATCAGAACTCTGGCGGCTTTGCTTTAGATACAGATATGCCTGGCTTGTCCTGCAGGCAGGAATTTGTCTGCTGAGCAGGTCATGCCTTTTGTGAATTTGCGAACCTGGCACGGTTCTGAAGGTCGGACTTGGCTGGCTGAATCTCACCTGCATGTGTCAGGGCGATCTTCGTGAGCATTGGCCCGATGAGTTCATAGACGAGCACACTGAAGAGAATAATATTCCGGACCATGCTGCCCATTTCTGTTCCCAGTGCCTGTGCGGTAATAACCATTCCAAGTGCAACACCGGCCTGCGGAAACAGTGTGATACCAAGATACTTCCTTACATTGGTTTCACAGTGCATGAGGGTACTTGAGATTCTGGCACCCAGATACTTGCCGAGACAGCGGATGAGGATATAGACAAAACCGATAAGGACAATCAGGGGATACCGGAAAACACTCAGGTCCAGCTGAGCACCGGAGATCACAAAGAAGACAGCGTAGAGTGGCGATGTCCAGCGTTCAGAACGTTTCATAATATCATCAGAAAACTCTGAAAAGTTGCAGAACGTGGTACCGAGCATCATACAGACAAGCAAGGCGGAAAAATCGATCCGGATGCTCTCAGTGATCTGGAATTCCAGAGAGGAGAGGGCAATCGTCATCAGGACGAAGGCAATGGTCATGTTCAGACGGTTCGTGTTGGAATAGAAAAGTTTTTCCAGACGCGTAAGCAGCAGTCCCATGAGTGTCCCCAGGATCAGTGAAGCAACAATCTCGATCATCGGGTTCAGGATAATGCCTGCCACATTGATTGCGCCTCCGTCGATCGCCTGTGCGATGCCGAAGGAAACGGCAAACAATACAAGCCCGACAGCATCATCCAGGGCAACGATGGGCAGAAGAAGATCGGTTACAGGGCCTTTTGCTTTATACTGGCGGACAACCATGAGTGTGGCAGCCGGAGCGGTTGCACTGGCAATGGCGCCCAGTGTGATGGCAACAGGCAGCGGCAGGATTTCAGGGCCAAGAACGAAATGCAGTATGATCAGTGCGGCATCTACAAGTACTGCGGCCATGACGGACTGGAATATACCGATGACGGTTGCTGCCCTGCCGGTTTCTTTCAGGTGTGACAGACGGAACTCATTTCCGATATCAAACGCAATGAATCCGAGTGCAACATTTGAAAGAAAAGAAATCTGATTAATCTCGGACAGACTGGAAAAACCGAATCCGGGAATGTGTAATGCACCGATCAGAAAGGGTCCGACGCAAACGCCTGCAATCAGGTATGCCGTAACGTCTGGCAACTGAATATGCAGTTTCTTAAATAAACGGGTCATCATCAGACCTGTAAACAATGCAATGGCTGTAGCCAGAAGTGAGTACATTTTTGAATAGCTCCTTTTCTCATTTATGCTCTTGAATATTCACAGGAGCAGCTAGGAATTATAGCACCCATCGGGCTTTTTGCAAGTGAGTGAAGGAAATCAGACCGCAAGAAAGAATAATAAAGATAAGGTTTGCCAACACAATTGTGCATGCGGCCAGACCGCATGCACTGATACGATAAGGGAGACAATCTATGAAAAGAGTATTCTTGACAGTCCTGGATGCAGTCGGATGCGGTGCGCTTCCGGATGCTGCTGCCTATGGAGATGAGGGAGCCAATACATGGGGGCATGTGGTAGATACAGTACACCCACATCTGCCTCATTTTGCTGAACTTGGACTCGGACAGATTCCGGATACACATTACCCTGCCAATACTGAGGCGGTCGGTGCGTTTGGCAAATGCCGTGAAGTCAGTGCAGGCAAGGATACTACAACCGGACACTGGGAAATGGCCGGTGTACGGCTTGAGCATCCGTTCCCGACATTCCCGGAAGGGTTCCCTACTGAATGGATCCATGAATTTGAGAAGCGAATCGGGCACCGGGTCATAGGGAATAAACCGGCTTCCGGTACAGCAATCCTGGAGGAGCTTGGTGAAAAATCCAGAGTCGACAGAACGCCGATTGTTTATACATCTGCGGACTCTGTTTTTCAGATTGCATGTCATGAAAGTGTCTTCAGCAGAGAAGAACTGTATAATTTCTGCCGGATTGCGCGGGAAATGCTCCAGGGTGATCTTGGCGTGGGGCGTGTGATTGCAAGGCCGTATGTCGGGACAGAAGGCAATTTTGTCCGGACTGCAGGTCGCAGGGACTTTTCATTGCCACCGGCGGGACGTACGATCTTGGATGCGGTAAAGGATGCCGGCATGCAAAGCCTGGGAGTTGGAAAGATTGAAGATATCTTTGCAGAAATTGGTCTGACAGGTTCCAATCATGCTGCCGGGAATGATGCATGCATGGATGCGTGGATCCAATATATGCATCAGGATTTTACCGGGCTCTGCTTTACAAATCTTGTGGATACTGACATGCTGTGGGGCCATCGGCGGGACCCTGAAGGATTCGGGCGGGCTCTGGAAGCCATTGATGCAAGAATCCCTGAAATCAAGCAGTGTATGAAAGAAAATGATCTTCTCATATTCACTGCAGACCATGGATGCGATCCGACTTTCCATGGAACGGATCATACCCGGGAATACATACCGCTGTTATGCTGGCATCCGAAGATGCGGCATGCGGTTTCGCTGGGCGTACGGAGTACGTATGCTGACATTGCAGCGACCATAGCAGAATGGCTTGGACTTGATGAGCGGTTCGGCGCAACCAGCTTCTGTGATCTGCTGGTCAACAGCTGAACAGATGAGTGACATGAACACAACAGTGTCGAAAGCGGGGACGGGTATCTGAATGAATACAGGTGTATCCTCATGGAATGAAGTAACCAGGAAAGCAACAGAAACACAGGTCGATACTTGTGAGTTTCTTCATGTACATCCGGATATTGTCGGAAAGGTCAGGGAAGAGTTACCGGATGACACGGTACTGAATCAACTGACGGACTTGTTCCGGATTTTTGCAGATACTACACGAATCAGGATCCTGTATACATTATTTGAGCAGGAATTATGTGTATGCGACCTCGCGAACCTGCTGGGTATGACTCAATCAGCTGTATCACATTCATTGCGTGTTCTTAAGGATGCCAATCTGATTAAAAACAGGCGGGAAGGAAAGACTGTTTTCTACTCACTGGCGGATGAACATGTACGGCTGTTGCTGAGCGTTGCAACGGAACATATTAATGAGGACTGACGAAAGAAAGGGTGAAAGACGTGGCTGACAATAAAGTCATAACGATTGCAAGAGGCTTTGGCAGTGGTGGACGCACGATGGGCAAAATGTTGGCTAGGGAACTTGGATGGAATTACTATGATCGGGAACTCCTTCGTCTTGCATCCGATGAGAGCGGAATCAATGAGGAACTTTTTGCGCGGTCGGATGAGACTGTGAAACGCTCTCTGTCATCTTTGTTCAGGGTTCAGAGAGACTGTCTGGATGGGAGTGTGATTCCTCCTGACAGAGAGGATTTTATATCCAACGAAAACCTGTTCAGATATCAGGCGAGAATTATCCGAAAGCTTGCGGATAATGAAAACTGTGTCATTGTGGGCCGGTGTGCAAATTTTATTTTGCGCGGAAGAAAAAACGTTGTCAATGTATATGTACACGCACCGGAAGAAGTCTGCGTGAAAACGGTGATGCAGATGTACGGAGTATCACAGGATGAAGCGATTCGCCGGATCACTGAGACAGATAAGCGGAGAGGAACGTTTTACCGGTATTTTACAGGATGCGACTGGCAATGTGCAGACAACTATGATCTGTGCATTGATTCCTCAAGAATGGGCTGGGAAGAATGTGTGCGCATTGTTCGTTCGTACCTTGACGCCATATAAACTT
>ONWQ01000279.1 GCA_900321565.1 uncultured Eubacteriales bacterium | reverse complement strand
GGCAGTGCAATCTTATAGAAGGTCTGCCACGGTGTGCAACCATCCAGGTTTGCGCTTTCAAACAGGGATACCGGAATGCCTTCAAAGAAGTTCCGCATCAGCACCAGGTTATATACATTGATTGCGGGCATCAGGATAACGACCCACAGTGTATTTACCAGATGCAGATTGTTCAGAATAATATAAGTCGGGATCGTACCACCGGAGAAAATCATGGTGAACATAAGCAGGTTGCCCAGGAAAGAACGTCCCGGCATCTCCCACTGAATCAGCACGTATGCACCGATGGTGGAAAGGAACAGACCCAGGAATGTACCCAGAATGGTTGTCAGGAAGCTGATTCCCAGAGGCTGCAGAAGAGACTTGTCGGTAAAGATGGAAATGTATCCGTCAAGACCAAACTTAGCCGGCCACAGACGCATACCACTTCCGGTCGTCAGATCCAGAGAGTCAACCAGGATTTTCCAGATGGGGACCAGAATCACCAGACATACAATGACAAAGATAATGCCATTGATGAAATGGAAAGGCTCATAGGGCGACTTCGGTTTGTTCAGGTGAGGTGGGCCGGAAACAATCTTGCCGCCAGGAGTAATGTACTGCTGAGGTTCTTTCTGCTTCGACATGTTGTTTTCCCCCTTTCTCACATAATACCGCGGCCGCGGACCTTTTTGCTGGCTATATTACAGAGCAGCATAAGAATCAGACCCACGATAGAGCGGAACAGACCGATGGCAACAGAATATCCAAGATCAGGAACAGCGCCACTGTTGAACGCTTCGTAGTACACCAGGGTCTGCAGTACGTTGGTTGCATTGCGCACAGCGTCATTCTGGAGAACGAAAACGCTCTCGAACAGGTTCATGATCTTAGCCAGGTTCAGAATCAGCACGGTGATGATGGTATTGCCAAGTGCCGGGAAAGTGACATACTGCATTTTCTTCCAGCGTCCGGCACCATCAATGGATGCTGCTTCATACAGGCCAGGATCAATACCGGTCAGCGTAGCCATGAAGATAATGGTCTGCCATCCGGTTTCACGCCATACATTGATGATATAGTACCAGACTTTCCAATGGCCTGGATCGGCAAGGAAGTTGATACTGGTGTCCGTTGCCCCCACTGATTTGAGCAGGTTATTCACAAGACCAGACTGGCCTACCGCCAGAAGAAGTGTAAACACGGATGCCGTAACGACCCAGGACATGAAGTGCGGCAGATAAATGATGGTCTGAGTAACCTTCTTGAACTTTGTGGAAATCATCTCATTGAGGAAGATGGAGATGACGACTGCAAAGCCCGTGTTCAGCAGCAGCTTGACCACGGAAAAGACGATTGTATTGCCGAAAGCCGTCCAGAAAGGCTGCGATTTGCGTGCAGCCAGCAGCTTCGTGGTTTCACTGGCTCCCGCTTCCACAACACCAAACAGTTTCTTGAACTGTGCAAGGCCGACAAAGATCGGAGTCTGACCTACCTTATACTCGGTAAAGCCGTAGACAATACCATACATGGGCAGGTAGTGGAACACAATCACGAAAGCCAGGACCGGAATAAACAGCAGATAGAACTGCCAGTATTTCTTGATCCGAGGCCCGAGTGGTTTCTTATTGTTGATTACTTGTTTCTGCATGGATGAGCCCCCTTGGGAGATTGATGTCCTGTGACTTCCATGGCAGAAAGGGAGAGCGACCGATTTTCCATGCCGCCCTCCCAATCTTAGTTTCGTTCACAGGCAATGTTTGATTTTCAAACAGTACACTTTCCCAGTACTGAAAATCCTTAGTTCAGTGCGTTCAGGCTCTCAACGATGGCAGCAGAGAACAGATCACCACCAGCAGCATTGAAATCAGCCAGGGCCTGGTCATAAGTCTTGGTACCCATGACAACATTGGCTACCATTTCGTTCTTCAGAGTGGTCAGCTGGCCATTGAACTCAGTCATAGCGTCTGTTGCGGGCACAATGGTAGCGAGCTGGCTGTTCTCGTTGAACAGAGCAGAAGAAGCCTTGGCTTCAGGCAGAACGGATTCTTCCTTGGGATCATAGTAGCCTTCTGCAAATGTGGCCAGAGCCAGCATCGGGTCGGTATGGAACTTGGTATAGTTGGTGCCGGCCTTTTCCAGGTTCTCCAGCATATGGAAGCCACCTTCAGTGGACCAGTAAACATTTTCCGGACCATAGGTGAACAGCATCTGGGTGTCGCCGCCGTCCAGCATGGTATCAATGAAGGTATCAAATACAAGCTGCGGGTTTGCGCACTTGTTGGTGATGCACCATACCGGAGGAACACGGTCATAATAGAGCGGCAGGCCTTCCAGCGGAGCCAGGGCTACGAGTTCGCCACTGCGGCCATTGGCTTCCAGGTTGGTCTTCAGGTTGGTTGCCCATGTGCCTGCCCAGTAGGTGAAGACACCAAACTTGTCATCATAGAACTTGGTACGGGCCTGAGCGGTGGTATTGGTCAGAGTATCGGGGTCAATCAGTCCCTTGGCATAGGCATCACGCATACGCTCAAGAGCAGCCTTCATGGAGTCAGTCAGGAAACCATCAATCCAGGTTCCGTCTTCCTGCTGTACAAAGTAGGGATAGGCATCCTGATAGAACTCAGGCAGATAGTTGACGAAGGGAGCTTCGTTGCCGATGAAACCAGCAGCAGAGATGGCATAGGTATCAGCCTGGCCATTGCCGTCAGGGTCATTGTTCACGAAAGCTTCGCACATTGCGATGTACTCGTCATAGGTCTTGGGAGCTTCCATGCCAACAGCATCCAGCCATGCCTTCTTGACATAGGTCACGCAGCCATTGCCACGGCCATCAGCAAAACCATACAGTTTGCCATCAATCTTCAGACCCTCAAACACCTTATCGCCGGTGAAACGGCCGCTGTTCTTGGTCTTGCTGTTTTCCCATGCTTCGGTCATGTCCCACAGAACGCCATTCTTGGCGAAGTCTGCATAATAAGTGGAGGACAGGATCAGCACGTCCGGATAGTTGCCGGAAACCATGCGCTGCTGCATGTCGGTGTAATAAGCGCTGTGGTCAGGCTGCCAGATTTCCAGATCAAAACCAGGATGCAGTTCTTCCCAGCGGGCTTCAAAGGCATCACGGCCATTGTTCTGGTCCGGAATGGTACCGTCTACCAGAATGGTAATTTTCACAGTGTCATCCGCAAACGCGGGGATGGAAACCAGACCGAGGCACAGGGCCAGGGCCAAAGCCAAAGCAAGAAGTTTTTTCATGGTGTTTCCTCCCAAAATGTTTTATCCGGGTATTCCCGGTGCTGAAGCGGGCTACCCCGCCATAAGCCAAAATAATAGACTGTTTGCATGGGAAATAAGAACAGAATTGTTCAGAATGTTTAAGGTCCGTCCGAAGATAAAAATCCTTTCTCTACTTTGTCCAAGTAGCATGTTACTATTATAAAATTTTTTCCGGTTTAATCAAGCCCATAAAAAACAAATTTCTGTTTTCATTGTGACTTACAAAACGGTCTCCGTTTTTTCATGACAAAGCCTGGTCTGCACAGGCAGGCCGGGCTTCAGGACACCGGAAGGCACCTTGTTATACTATTATTCACTGTACAGTACTGAAAACTCTTTCAGATACTCCCTTATGGAAAGATGCTGAGGGCAGATGCGTTCACATCGGCCACAGCTGAGGCACTCCGAAGCCTTCCCATGGTTCATCGAAAAGCGCTGATAATACATATTGGATACCTTGCCTGTGACCGCATGAAGATTCAGAAGTCCGAAGTAATCCGGAATATTGATCTGTTTCGGACACTCTTCCATGCAGTATCTGCACCCTGTGCATGCTACCCGGATCGTCCGGTTCATGATCTCAGTAATCTCTTCCGCCAGTTTTCTTTCTTCGGCTGTAAGGGGATGAAACTCCTGCATGAAATCAATGTTGTCCTTCAGCTGGTCCATGCTGCTCATTCCGCTCAGAACCATGGAGACATGATCCAGAGAAGCAGCATAACGGATAGCCAGAGATGCAGGCGACATATGCCGTTCCTGTCCTTTTCCGGACTGAACGAAAGCATCAAAGTGCCGCTGGGCTTCCTCAGGCAGCTGTGCCAGAGTCCCGCCTTTTACCGGTTCCATGACTGTAACCGGCTTGCCGTGCTTAACCGCAACAGCATAACATTTTGCAGACTGTGTCACTGCGCTGTCCCAGTCCGGGTAATTGATCTGCAGCTGAACAAAGTCAACTTCCGGATGATCCGTCATAATCCTGTCCAGTGTTTCTGCATTATCGTGATAGGAAAAACCAATACGGCGGACATATCCTTTCTGTTTGAGACCGGCCAGAAAATCAAAAGCGCCAAACTTCTGAACATTCACATAACGGTCACAACCCAGATTGTGCAGAAGATAGCTGTCAAAGTATTCTACCCCACAGCGTTTCCTCTGTTCCTCAAAAAAGCGGGGATAATCTTCTGCTGCTTTGACACGCAGGATGGGCATTTTGTCTGCCAGGTGAAAGCTTTCTCTCGGATACCGTTCCACAAGCGCACGCCTGACCGCATGCTCTGATTCCTCTCCATGGTACGGATAGGCCGTATCAAAATAGCGGAACCCATGCTCAAGGAAAAGGTCCACCATCTGCATCACCTGAGGGAGATCAATACTCTTCGGGTCTTCCCGGTTGGTAAGCGGCAGCCGCATACATCCAAAGCCCAGTTTTTTTTCTTCCATATTCTGCATACCTCCTCATGGCATCAGGTCTTTTCTGAAAGCATACTATTGTCCGACCGTTTCCCGGCTCATGATTGACTTCCACCGTCTGGAAAACAGATAATATCCGATCATGCACAGCATTCCAAACAGAAACGATACCGGGAAACACAGCATGATCCACTTTCCATCAAACAGAATCCGGATCAGATACGCGCTGGGAATCCGCACAGCCCAGAGCATCAGAAGATTAATAAGGGTTGTATAGCGCACCTCTCCCACTCCGTTCACCATACATAGCATGGTATTGAATATGGAAAACATCCAGTGGGAAAGCAATTGAACCGAAACATAGCGATCAGCATACATGAGAACCATCGGATCCTGGGAAAACAGTCCGAACAGCGGTTTGCGGAAGATCAGGAAAAGGCTGCTCATGCTCAGTGTGATCAGGCCGGAATACAGCGGAATACGCCACTGTCCCTGCCGGAGACGATCATAATTCCCTGCACCGAAGTTCTGCCCGGAAAAAGTCGTGGTTGCCGAGGACATGCCGGAAACCGCAATATTCGCCATGCCGGTGATCCTGCCCGCCACCGCCTGGCCTGCCATAAACAGTGAGCCTTCTGAATTCACCAGTGTCTGCATGGCAACATGCCCCAGTGAATAAAGGGAATTGTTCAGGCCAATAGGCAGTCCGATCCGTACAATGGCCCGCATCTGCGTACCGGAAGCCCGGAGCGTGAAGAACGGGAACCTGAGATCTTTGCAGTGATGACGTATATATACTATGCTGATCAGCCAGGAAGCAATCATAGCCATGCTGGTTGCAAGAGCTGTTCCTTCCACATCCATACCCAGGCCGGCCACCAGGGCAAGATCCAGCACAATATTGACCAGACATGAAGCCAGAAGAAAATACAGTGACGCCCGACTGTTCCCCATACCGCGCAGAATACCGGCATTCATATTGTATCCGATATTGCCCAGAGAACCGGCAAGGACGATACGTACATAGGCGGTTGCCTGTGCAAATGCATTTCTCGGCACCTGCATGATGCGCAGGATCAGCGGTGCAGCGAAGAAGCCGAGAATACCCACAAAAAAACCGCAGTACCAGACAAAGGATACTGCTGTCCGACAGATTGCCTTTGTTTTTTTCCTGTCACCTGCTCCAATCGCCTGCGAGACCAGGATGGATACACCTGTGCCAATCCCCAGGAACACACACAGGACCACTTCCACCGGCTGTGCGCTGGTACCGACTGCAGCAAGGGATGTAGTGCCACAGTATGCACCGATAACGAGTGTGTCAACTGTTGTATAAAACTGCTGTAGTATATTGCCGAGAACCAGTGGTACCGCAAAAAGCAGTACATTTTTCATTATCGGACCGCTGGTCATATCAATGTGCCGGTCACGCTTCTTCATACTCATGTCGGATACTCTCACGTCACACCACATGGTGTTCTGTTTCTTGCAATTCCTACTGTTTATGATATGGTACTTACAAAAGGAGGGAGACAGTATGCCGGAAAAACTCCCTGCAGGGGTAGAGATCAGCATCAGCAGACGAAGTCTGCCGTCTGATTATAAAATGCCTACCATGGACATGTCTACCGACCATTACTCAGTCGGCTTTCTTGTATCAGGCGACCGGCGGACAATCACAGCACAGCAGAGTTATGATGCTCACGCCGGTGATGTGAGTATGATGCCGCCTTACGTATACCACCGGACTGTATCCCTGAGTACAGCACCTTACGAAAGCTTTCTGGTCAAGTTCAGTCCCCGTGCTGCAGAACCTCTGGTTGCGCTGATGGGACCAGCTTACCTTTCTGAATTAATGGAGCAGAAAATTCATCATTTCAGCAGCATGATTCAGGTGAAACTCCTGGCACTGTTTGAGGACATGGTTGCTGTCTATTCATCCGGCGCTCCGTACAGCAGCCTCATTCTGCAGGGACAGCTTCTGCGGCTGCTTACTCTGATCCATGAAGAGCATACAGGGCATGGGGCTGACTACTTCCCTTCCCAGTTATCACGCGCCATCATTGATACTCTGGCCCGGATTGAACAGCAGTATGCCGAAGAACTGCGCCTTTCCACTCTGGCCGAAAGCCTGGGATATTCTCAGGCTCATCTTTCCCGGCTCTTCCGTCAGCAGCTGGGGAGCAGTTTCACGGAATACCTGACACAGGTCCGGCTTCGGCACGTATGCGATATGCTCATTCATACAGACCGGAGTATCAGTGATATTGCACTTGCATGCGGTTTCTGTAACGGTGATTACCTTTCAGCCAGGTTCCATGCCGGGTTCGGCATGTCCCCGCGTGAATTCCGCAGGCAGGCACGGATGTCTGCGCCTTCACATATTCAGTAGTCCTTCTTCAGATGCTGCCTTATAGAACACGGACATGGGAATGAAGCTTTGGGCAAAATGCTTGGGCGGGTCATTTTCCAGCAGTACATACCCTTCCACCACTTTTTTCTCGCCCACGATCCGTGCACTGCCCTTGAGGTCACGACGGAATCCGGGCATTCCCAGACGCAGATATCGCACATCTCCGCTGAGTCTGTACGCAATCGTCAGTGCTTCCAGGACCATTGTGTTGTTGCCAAGTCTGCTCAGGCTTGGCAGTTCTTTATATACGAACAGACCTGTTGGTGTCATGCAGTTCTCAATCAGATCATCCGCCGCACTCAGGAGCATGGTTCTGATTTCCTCAGAAGGCCGTACCTGATAATACCTGTACAGACTGCCCATTGCGACAGCAATCATAAACGGCACATGGATCAGCGTATTGTCCGTGTATGTTGCGATCCAGCCACCATACTCATCCGCCCATTCCCGGAATTGCTGTACAATCCACTCCGCCTTCTCCAGCCAGACAGGGTCAGATGTTTCCACATACAGGGCGGTCAGCGTACGCAGTGCCCATCCGGTCTCACGCGCATTGCTTTCACCATGAACCTGGTAAGCCGGAGTTTCCAGTAAACGCCGGATATTCTGACCGATCCCGAGAGCCGTCTCCAGTGCACGCTCTTCACCCGTAAGATGATAAAGGTCCAGAAGTCCTTCTACCCACTGATGCGAACAGACCATGCAACTGTCCAGGACATGTCGTCTCGAGTGCTCCCACTGGCCACCGAGCAGCATGGGATCACGGCTGTAATGGCAGACATCCACATCCATCCAGTGGTTTGCAGATGCAATCAGGTAATCCAGGAACCTGCGTTCCCCGGTTCGCATATAAAGCAGCGCACAGGCATGCGGGAAATCATACTCATTATTGGTCCATACAAGCATGCCCTTGCCACGCCCCTGTCCGGTATAACCCGGGTCCGGCGCATCGCCAAAGTTCAGCATGCCATAGCTTCTGCTGTGCGCATCACAGCGCTGGATCAGTGCGATTTCCACGTCAGGGCTGATGTTCTCCGTCCTGACAAAAATGTCAGGACAGACACCGGCATCTGCATAAACTTCCGGTTTCAGGTACGGCCGGTCCGGCATCTGATAAATCAGGCTCCGGTTATCAAGTTCCGCCATGGGAGCTTCAGCATTATGAAAGTGCAGGAGAAAACGCTGTTCTCTGCTCATGCCTGACTCAAAGACCACCTGCTCCACATTTTCAGGCACCAGCATGACATAGATACCAGAAGTGTCACTTCGGACTGCTTTGGGGTAATTCTGCTGTGCCTGGAAAACGGTTGCACATACACCTCCACGCGGCTCTGTCCGGTCCGTAAAGAAAGTTCCGTACAGCACTTCCGGAAAGTGTTCATTTGCTTCCATCATCAAAGAGGCTGTGTCAACAACACGCTCCACAGGGGAACCACCACTCACGGTGAAGTTGGTCTTATAATTTGAACTGCCCACACAGCAGCGAACCGGCGATGTCTTCATCTGTTCTTCAATCCGGTTCAGCAGACGGACACCTGTGGTCTCCAGGACATCCTCCTGTTGTATAACCTTTCCTGCGGCTATGCTCCCCTCACCGACTGAATCACCATGTGCGCGCTGTGCATATCGTACCGGCGTATCATCGAAACCTGTCGTCGCGTCTGACTTCAGCGCAAACGACAGTGAGCGGACCAGCATCGGTCCATCCGTTGCATTGATCAGCCGGAAAGAAACTTCAACCCATGGCTTATGTGCATACGCTGTCAGTCTGGCTTCAAACTGTGTATATTCCTGGGCATCTGCATCCGTCATTCCGCGCATGAATGAACCGTTACAGCGCAGAACTGCTGCCAGAGGGCCCCGTTCGGTCACCCGCCAGTGCATAAAGCGCGGTGTCCAGACATTCCCGTCTGCATCCTTCAGGAATGGACCTGCAAAGCGTCCGGCGTCATAAACCATCCGGCCATCATCCAGCGACTCCACAATATGTTCACTTCCGTCGCGCACGGTGAAATCCAGTCCGTCCTGGCCCCCATGCACCTCAATGGAATGATCCTGTTCAGTCACTGTAAGCCCTGCATATACAGGCGCGGAATCCTCAACCACAGATGCGTCCAGAATTTTTCCACGTCCCGCAGGCAGGTCAACCATGGTGCGGACAAAAAGATATCGGATACTCCCGTCCGCATACCTGGAAGTCACCCGGCTCTGAACCGGAAGTTCTTTTCCGTCATCAAGAACCTTCAGACGCATCGATTCACGGAAAGCTCCCTGAGGGAACGGCATCCCTACAGCACAGTGTTCCTGAAGACGTTCATAACGATATAGCTTTGGAAAAAACAGTTTCATACCGATATCCTTCCTGTACTTTGCAGTCTGTCCGACAGAGAAACATACAGTT
>ONWQ01000123.1 GCA_900321565.1 uncultured Eubacteriales bacterium | reverse complement strand
GTCGGTGAGCGTGGACGGTGGCGATGTGGAGACCGTTCCGGAGGCTCTGGCCGGGAACTGGGAAGCGATTGCAGCCTACCTGAACGGAATGTATTCCAATCAGACCTTCTATTCTACGGGGAGCGGTGTCCGTGTCGAACGGGAAGCCGGATATTCCGATGAAGAGAATGGGTATATGGATAAACCGATCCCGGCATCAGAAATTATGGCGGTTCCGGCTGAACTGCAGAAAATCGTTCAGCTGGGAAGCTACTGGACAATCATCCGGGAAAACGGTGAGGAAAAACGGGTTGAGACATCCGGTATCAATTTCAGTGATGAGATTGAGTTCAATCAGCAGATTGCGGTCATTCATGCTACCCGGACGGGCGTGGCCACCATGCATACGCAACCAACGATTAAAAGCGGAGTCCTGGGAAAGATTGGAACAGGAACCGTGGTAGCGGTACTGAAACGCGGTCACAAGTATTCAAGGATTTTTGTAGACGGTAAAGTCGGGTGCGTACTGAATGACACCCTGGTTTATCTTCCACGATATGCCTTTCCCCTGGAAGAGGGTGTGATTACCTATAAGGGCAGGAAAATCCGTGGTGAGGATATTAATGTCCGCGGCGGTGCATCTGCCAAAAGCAGAGTGCTGGAGGCATGGCCGATCGGTCTGGTGGTGCAGGTATGGGCTAAGGACGGGGATTTCTATGAGATTGAGGCATACGGTATGCGTGCATTTATCAATCAGAAGTTCCTGACACTGAACTCAGAGGGCGGAAGTACTCTGGAGGGCAGATTCTACGAGTCTGCTGCCATGGAACCTGCGGACGGCACATAATTGGATCCCGGAAAGGGAACGGTAACCAGAATACCCTGACAGGACAGCACGGAAGACCGATATCCGATCTTTTCCGTGCTTTTTGTTTGGCATGGAGCGAATCCTGCACAGTCCTGAGGCCTTTCTGTAAAAACGAATTGCATTTGTGAGAAACGGTGGTATAATCTACCGTGACAGACAAGAGATAAAAACAAATTCTGCGATAACCTGATCTGGTGTTTTCACGCAGTGGCGTTGAAAATAAGAATCATCTGAAACAAGGAGGAAGCTTTATGAAAAAGATCCTGGCGCTGGCTCTTGCCCTGATGATGACCATGTGCTGCTTTGGTGCAATGGCAGATGTAACAGCGGATGTGGAAACGGGTGAAACGCTGACGCATGATGAACTGGTGGAAAAGGCCATGGCTGAAACCGGAACCTTTGTGGTTTACGGAAATACCAGCCGGATTGCAACGGCAGCGGAAGATTTTGCTGCGCTATATCAGATTCCAGTGGAGTCCAATAACCTGAAGGATCAGGAGATCTATACCAAGCTGCGCAGTGAGAACGGCAATGAAGCTGCCGACATGGTTATGATCCAGGACGGTGCACAGCTGACTGATGCAATTGATGAAGGTCTTGTGGTGAATTTTGTACCCGCCTCTGTAAAGGACGCGCTGGATGCCGGGGATCAGCAGCCTGCTCTGGTGCATCAGTATATCAATAAACTCTTCATTTATAATAATCGCGGCGATGCAGTTCCTGCAATCCGGAATGTCTGGGAGCTGACAGCACCGGAGATGAAGGGGAATGTCATTTTCAAGAATCCCGAGAGCGAAAAGGTCAATATGAACTTCCTGGTCATGTGCACAAAGCCGGAATGGGCAGACAAACTGGCTGAAGCGTACAAGGAATGGAAGGGCGAAGAAATTGATCTGGGCGAGTATGAGAATGCCGGCTATAAATGGGTTGCTGAATTCCTGGATAATGTGACATTCGGCAAGTCGGATACCAATATTGCGGAAGAGATCAGCCAGGATACTGCGGAAGGCAAGATTGGTCTGTTTGTTCTGAGCAAGCTGCGTTCCTCTTCCGTGATCACGGATAATCTGACGGTTGCCCAGTATGATGCCACAGCCAACGGCTATGAAGTCAAACCGTTTGCAGGATTCATGTATCCGATGTACACCATGATCAATACCAAGGCAACCCGCCCGTACACCGGCATGCTGTTTGTTGAGTATCTGATGACCCAGGACGGATTCAAACCGTGGGGCAAGAGCATCGGCGCCTATTCACCGAATGCGGAGATTGCAGTGAACGAGGGCGACCTGACCATTGATTTGTGGAAAAACACTCTGGTCATGGAAGATGCTGAGTATATTCTGGACAGCTTTGAAGTTGAAGACTTTATTCTTCAGCACTGTCAGAACTGAACAATACTGAACTGAAATCATTGGAATCTCCGGCGGGACGGTTTGCCCGTTCCCGCCATTTTTGTTTTCAAGGAGGGAAACCATGAACAGGGTTCAGCCCCGTGGTCTGTCGTTCAGCCGTGCCCGCGGACAGGCACGCGCGTGGCTTTCCAAGCCTGCCAACATTATTCTTCTTCTGTTTCTTTTGTCACTTACGCTTCTGACACTGTATCCTCTTGTTTCCATGCTGAGTGAAACAGTGACCATTCATACAGGCCGTGAAGCACGGGCCGCCAAGGAGGCGGCCGGCAGTCTGTCGCTCTATCATTTCCAGAGACTGTTTGCCACACAGGAAAATGATTACAGCTGGATCCAGTTTTACCAGCCGTTCCTGAATACACTGATTGTTTCGATTGCGGCCTCTGTGATAGCCATTCTGTTCGGCGGAGCGGTTGCTTTTCTGGTTACACGGACAGACCTGAAGTATAAGAAGTTTGTCTCAGCGGTCTTTACGTTTCCTTATATCATGCCGTCCTGGACACTGGCTTTATTCTGGGAGACATTCTTCAAGAATGTCAACATCGGACTGAAGACCAGCAATGGAATCATGGCATCCGTGTTTCATGTGTTTTTACCGGAGTGGTTCGTTTACGGTGCTTTCCCGATAGCGCTTGTTCTGGGTCTTCATTATGCACCCTTTGCCTATATCCTCATTGGCGGAATCCTGCGGAATATGGATGCAAACCTTGAAGAGGCAGCAACCATACTCAAAACAAGCCGGCCAAGGATTATCTGGCGGATTACCCTTCCAATCGTCAAACCGGCCATGCTGAGCACGTTCCTGCTGGTATTTGCAAGCAGCATGAGCGCTTATTCCGTACCTGTATTCCTGGGCTCACCTGTCCGGTACTATGTTCTTTCAACGAAAATGAAATCTCTGATGGACAGTTATCCGGGACAGGCATATATCATTGTCGGTGTGATGATTCTGTTTGGTGTGGCGATTCTTCTGCTGAATCAGAAAGTCACCAACAGCCGGAAGCAGTTTACGACTGTCACAGGCAAGTCCGGACAGATCAGCAAAATCCGGCTGGGCAAGGCGAACCGTCCGGTCGCCCTGATTCTCGTGATCGTTCTGCTTCTTGTAGCTGTTCTGCCACTGATCACCTTTGCTCTGGAGTCTGTGATCATCAAGGCGGGGGACTACAGTCCGGCGAATATGACACTGGACTTCTGGATTGGAAGAGACCTGGATCAACGGCTGGACCAGGGCGACAGTACCGGGATTCTGCTGAATCCGAAGGTCTGGAATGCACTCGGCTTCAGTCTGGGGCTGGCTGTGACATGTGCCGTGGTCGCCGGAACATGCGGTATTCTGGTAGGGTACGGTGTGGCCAAGCGTCGGGGAAGCCGGCTGGCGTCCTGGGTGAATTCCCTTTCCTTTTTCCCGTACCTGATGCCTTCTCTCGCTTTTGGTGCCATTTATCTGGCCATGTCTTCCAGGATCCCATGGCTGCGTGGCTTCCTTCTTCTGGCACTGGTGGGTTCCGTGAAGTATTTACCGTTTGCATCACGTTCCGGTGTGAATGCGATGCTCCAGCTTTCCGGCGAGATCGAAGAAGCAGCACTGATTACCGGCGTACCCTGGTGGAAACGCATGGTGCGTGTGATTTTCCCGATCCAGAAATCGAGTTTCCTGTCGGGATACCTGCTTCCCATGGTTTCATGTATGCGTGAGCTGTCTCTGTTCGTGCTGCTGGTACCGACCAGCAATACGATCCTGACCACGATGCTGATGCAGTATTCGGAAAAGGGATGGGCTCAGTTCGGAAATGCGATCAATCTTCTGATCATTGTGGTGGTCCTTCTTGTGAATTTCACCGTGAACAAACTGACAGGCGCATCGATTGACAAGGGAGTAGGTGGATGAAATGCCGGCAATTCGACTGAAGAATGTTGCGAAACGGTTCGGGAAGTTTGTCGCTGTAGACAACCTGAATCTGGATATTGAAAGCAATGCATTTATTACACTTCTCGGGCCTTCAGGCTGCGGAAAGACCACTACACTGCGCATGATTGCAGGACTGGAAACACCGACAGAAGGCACCATTACGATTGATGAAAAAGTAGTGTTTGATGCAGACAAGGGGATTAACCTCCCGCCAAACAAGCGGGATGTTGGATTCCTGTTCCAGAACTATGCGCTTTGGCCGCATATGACAGTGTATCAGAACATCGCATTCGGCCTGGAAAACCTGAAATGGAGCAGGGAACGAATCCGGGAACGTGTGGATGAACTCCTGAAAATGCTCAAGATTGAACAGTTTGAAAAACGATATCCGGCAGAGCTCTCCGGTGGCCAGCAGCAGCGTGTTGCGATTGCCCGTACACTGGCTCCCGGTCCGAAGGTGCTGTTCATGGATGAACCTTTGTCCAACCTGGATGCAAAGCTGCGTATGGAAATGCGCACTGAACTTAAGCGCTTACACCGTGATACAGACTCTACGTTTGTGTATGTAACACATGACCAGCTGGAAGCCATGACGCTGTCCACCAAGGTCTGTATCATGGAAACCGGTATCCTGCAGCAGTATGCACCGCCTCTTGAAATGTACAATAATCCGGCAAACCTGTTTGTGGCGGACTTCATGGGGAATCCCACCATGAACTTTGTGGACGGGCAACTGCAGGAAGATGGCATGCTGCTATTCGGCGGGATCCGGGCACGCTTTGCCAGCCAGGAAAAGCTGCCTGCCGGCAGACGCGATGTGGTGGTAGGCATCCGGCCGGAATATATTCATATTGATCCGGATGGCGCCCTGAAAGCGACCGTCTACTCCACGCTTCCGTCCGGTATGGAGACAACAGTGAAACTGGACATGCAGGGCATGCAGCTGACAGCCGTCGTTTTCGGGGATGTGGACTATCCGGTAGACAGTATGGTTCACTTTTCGTTCCATAAGACAGCTGTGATTTTTGACCGGGAAACCGGAAAGAATATCGCGCGCGGCAGTCTGAATGTCTGAAACAGAGACATGCAGAAACAAAAAAAGTGGCAGATGCCACTTTTTTTGTTTCGGTCTTATGCCTCAACTTCAACAGTATGGGTCTTCGGCACAGCGCGCTGCACATTGCCGCTGCGCAGGCAACGGGTGCAAACATTCATCCGCTTCACTGCCCCGTTTACCATTACATGGACACTCTGCACATTGGGTGCCCAAGTGGTATGGGTCTTGCGGTTGGAATGGCTGACCAGATTGCCGTTGAGCAGACCTTTGCCACATACCTGACAAAACTTACCCATGATCATTCCCCTCCTTGGTGGAGTCAAGACACATCAAAGCGGAGCTATTGTAACACGCGTCCGGAGAAAACGCAAGCATGAATTTG
>ONWQ01000256.1 GCA_900321565.1 uncultured Eubacteriales bacterium | reverse complement strand
CGGAATGCGCTGGCATGCTGAACGAAACGCCTGGGAGATCGGATACAATATCCGGGCAGATCAGTGGGGCAACGGGTATGTTGTGGAATATCTGAAAGCCTTAATTGAACAGATCCGAAAAGTTCGCCCTGTGGATGCAATTGATGGTGTTTTTGCCGCTGAGAATCACAAAAGTCAGCGGGTCATGGAAAAGCTGGGCATGCACTATTTCATGGATACAGCATTTACCAAGCTGGACGGAAGCGAAACCTTCCCGGCAAAATACTATCGGAGGGACTTTTCTGCAGCAGAAAAAGCAGATGTCCTGGAAGCCATTTCCGCAAGGAGAAGCTACCGCGGAAAGTACCTGCCAATCCATGTGCCAAGAGAAAACCTTCGGATGATCATGCAGGCTGGCCTGAATGCGCCGTCCGGATGCAACAAGCAGACAACAAGCCTGATCGGAGTAGATGATCCTGAAATACTGAAGAAGCTGAAAGCTGTAATTCAGCCACCGGTTGCGGAAACGGCTCCGGCGATGATCTGTGTGCTCTCGCAACGAATCAACGCCTATCGGGATCGATGCTTTGCGGTGCAGGACTATTCGGCGGCCATTGAGAATATGCTGCTGGTGGCTGAAAGGCTTGGCTATCGGAGCTGCTGGTATGAGGGGCATATTACGGACGTGGACAGAATCGGGGATCAGGTGGCGAAGATTCTGAATGTTCCGGAAGGATATGAGCTGGTTTGCATGCTTCCGATAGGCATTCCCGCTGAAAAGCCTTCCGCGCCGAAAAAAAAGGCATTCAGGGAACGGGCGTGGTTCAACAGCTTCGGCTGTGATAAGGATATATGAGGAGAGACAGATGATTGAACAGGTTTTCGATCATGATCTGAAGAAAACCTTTGCCAGGGAAACAGTTGAACTGGCGGTAATGGGCGTACACAAAGAGGACCATCGGAAAGGCTGGGTAGGAAACTTTTTGTAGCAGCCGAGAAGGCAGTCAGGGAGAAAGGGGATTTATACCTCACAGGTGTTCAGCAAGCTGAACGATCCGGAGACTGGACTGTATCCGGATGCACCCATTTCTGTATATAAGCTTTTCCTGGTCGAACAGGCGAATGGATGGATCATTCAGAATGCAATCAGAGTCAAAACGGAGGATACAATGGGACTTATCGAAGTGGCCAGTGGAGAATCTGTCTGGCGCGGAATGGATTATTACAAAGAGCAGAAGGTTCTGAGGTGGGAACCGGCTGGTTATGAGCAATTTGACGGAACAGTACAGGGCGAATCCATTTATCAGGTACATCTGGATATAGCACATCCCAGAAGATCAACCTGTAGCTGTCCATTTGCCAAGGGACGTCGAGTGGTTTGTAAACATATGATTGCCCTGTATTTTACGATCAGGCCACAGGCAGCCTCAGATTTTCTGAAGCAGGTAGATGAATGGGAGAAAGAAGAAGAAAAAGCGAGAAAAGCACACATCGAAGAACTCAGGCAATATGTGAAGCGTATGAGCAAGTCGGAACTCCAGGAAAAGTACCTGGATGCTTTGCTGGAGCTGGAAGAACGCAGGAATCAATACTGGTGAGGATCTTTCCTGCTGCTAAAGCAACGGGGCATTGCAACATCACCATGTTGGTCTGTCCGCAGAAAGAAATATACGGGAATATGCGGCAGTGACCGGCATTTTTGCATGCAAACGTCACACTGGGCATGCAACAGCCATGTTAGGCTGTTCGAAGGGAATCCGGGAATTTGGGCCCCAAAGGCCCCGGGTTCAAATGAATGTGTTCCTGGCTGGACAGACAGTATATCCAGGACCATTCTCGCGTCGTGTACTGGGCCAGGACTGATTCCTGGTAACAAAAAATCCCACGGCTATTGCCGTGGGAATGCTTTATGTAGCCTGAGCATGCAGTTTCTTGAACTTGGAGGACTTGCTGTCCAACATGGCAAAAGAAGCTTCTGTCGGGACCTCATTCATACCGCTTTCCATGTAATTCCGGAGAACACCCACCAGGATATAGGGCCGGACGAAAACGGAATGCAGGATACTCCACAGAATCAGTGCAGCAATCCCGGCACAGGCGAACATGATGCCGTTTGTAGTGGAAAGCACTTCTGGGAGTGTCTCTCCCATCCGTACGGCAGCTTCAGCAATCTCGTGGGTCAGCAGTTCAAAGGCTGCGGGGAACAGCGAGAAGATGGCGTAAAACATAAGCAGGAATACACCACCGATGACCAGAAGGGAAAGAATACTGATCCCGAAAACACGTCCGAGGTTTTTCAGCAGTGTTTTCCCGTGCCGGAAAAACAGCACGGCACCTTCGCAGGCAGCCCTGGCTGCATTCTCTTCCTTACGGTAGAAGATCCATCCCAGACAGCAGTCGCACAGGTATGCTACAACGACCTGGATTGCCGAAGAGATGATGTCGGCTACGCTTCCGCCGTTCTCACCGCCTATGGACTTGCCCAAAGAGTTCAGGCCACGGGACAGCTGATTGAATATGCCCCTGATGGCTCCCGTAATGGCAAAGAAGACGGCAATTGTGACGAAGCGTTCCTGTACGGTTCGGATGCCCTCATGGAACACATCCTCAGGCAGTTCGTTTTCCGTGACACCCTTTGTCATCATGGCAATCTGTCCGGCCTTGAAGGTATAACTGCCATAGCGCAGGATGAAGATCAGAGCGATCAGGCCAATCAGAAGGCCTACGGTCAGTCCGATGAGTCCTTTGTCATTGACTTTCTCCATTAAGAAGAATCCTGCACCACCCAGTACAGCTAGGATAAAGAAGGCAAGAAAATCATAAAGCATCCTGCGAACGGAAAAGGTCAGAGTTTTCTTATAGATCTGCTGGTTTGTCATCTATAAACCTCCTTCTGATCCGGAATACGGTCCGGATTCATAGATATGTTATTTTACTACTTCAACGCTGACACTTTTCCTGCAGTTGTTTCCCAAAAACCGGATTATTCCTGTTCCTCAGCAGGCTTAGGACGGGATTTGGTATGGACGACTTCGGCCTGTTCCTCAGTCGTTTCCATGAACGAAGGTAACGGCTCTTCGGAAAAGACAATGCTTTCCAGACCTGTGGACGGGATTTCCGTTACAGTTCCACCGGGAATATTGAGGGTGAACAGGTCCAGAATTCCGGTCAGTCCGTCGCCTGAAAACAGTGCGTCCATGAGCTCCTGGAAGAGCGGTGAGTTCAGAATGGCAGCTTCCTGGTCAGCATCGTCGGAGTCAATACTCTCACTGATTGAGGTCATGAATTCAGTAAAGTCAAACCAGTGCTGATTCAGATACAGAACGATCTTGATCTGACTTAACTGCATGGAGTTTGGCTCGATCTGCATGTAGAACAGAAGGGGAACGGTGCGTCCAGGCTGGCTCATGATATGGATGGTATGTCCATCCTGACCGGCACTGCCAGTACCATAATGGATGATTCCATCCAGCTGATTCCGGATCCAGACGCGCAGCTCTTCGGCTTCAGCCTCAGGAATGTCTGCCAGAAGGTCCAAGGAAGTCTGCTGAGGCTCTGCTTCCTGCTCTTCCGTGGCACGGACCAATTCGTCCAGAAATAATTCCCAGAAACTCTTCTGAGGTTCGGGTTCGGCGGGATGCTCCTGATCATTTTCCAGCAGGTTCCGCAGGGCGGCAGGGAATTCAGAATAGTCCTTCTGTTTGAGTTTGCCGAAAAGCCAGAGGGCTTTTTCCACTGCTTTCTCAAAATTGACATTGAAGAGGGAAAGACTCCAGTTACCATCATTGAAGACTTCCGTGTCAGGCAGATTCAGTGTCAGCAGTGCCTGATTCTCGTTCAGGGTTTCCGGCAGTGTACTGTCGCCAAGACGCGTTGCTTCAATTGTGCCTGCAAGTGTGTCCTGATACTGACCGAGTCCTGTATTGTTCAGTACCCAGGGCAGGAGTTCCCGCAGTTGCTCGAAATCCGTTCCGGGAACCATACTGCAGTCTACTGCGAACCAGTAAGCCCGGGCTTCCTCAAGTGTCATACCGCCTGATGCACACAGTTCGTAGGCGATCAGATTGAGCAGGGAGGAATTGGCGTGCACGCCGCCGCGGTCATTCATATCGGTCGGTGTCTTGACACGTGCCTGGTAGTACAGATCCCAGCTGGCCTCAGGCTGATGGAACTGATGCGGGTTGCTCATGCTCCGGACGGGTGTGAGACTGTGCTCGCCGATCTTCCATGTAGTGTCAGCCGTGTCATTCATGAGCATTTCACAGAGATTGCCCTGAATATCGCTTATGGCTTCATTGATGGCACCGTAATCGTTCAGGTAGGCGTTATGCGTCATGACGGCATCTGTCACACAGTGCGTGAATTCATGGGCGCATACATCCAGACACTGGGAAAAGTCATTGATGGTGCTGGATAGAAAGCACTGCCAGCCATAGAACTTGCTGGCGTAGGCAGCATTGTCGATAGGCACATGGTTGCTGTCGCAGAAGTCTTTCAGGATCAGGATCGGGGTCTCCTCACCGTCTCCGCCCAGCCAGCCGATTTCCTTGTAATAATCATAGGCGCGGCAATAGTTATACAGTGTCTTCAGGCTTACCTGGTCCCATTCGCGATTATCCGGGCTGTATTCCAGGACCAGACTCCCGTTGTTGTACAGGAACTCCCAGCAGTCAGCGACAACAATCTTGCGCTCGATATTTCCGAGGTAATACATACCGGTGCGTGTATCGCGCATCAGTGTGATACTGATTTCATGCTCAGTCCCATCGGACCAGTCCACGTACCCGACATAGTCCACCGGTTCCATGAACTGGAAGATATAGTGCGCGTTATACCCGGCCTCGCCGACGGCGTCTCCGGGCAGCATGGTGGGCAGGCAGTAAAGATACTCACCGTACATGGTGACATAATGCGCCATGTACGGCAGGTCAACACCATCCGATATACTGGCGGAAGGATTGGTGGTATACACGGCCCATACAAAACGTGTATGGATCTCATCTGCCTCAAGATCCAGGTAGCGGTCTACGGGGAGTACTACGCGCCGGGTCATGCCGGTCACGATCTCCGGATGTTTGCAGGCTGCGGCTTCGTGTGCAATCACGGCATCCTCAGCCTGCATGGCAGTCAGTCCGTCGGACGCTTCCGTCTCCGGAAGCTCTGTCTCGATGCATCCGGTCAGACCGAGCATGGTACCGTCTGCATCAGTGATCACCTTGAGTGCACCGCCCAGGACGATCGTATCTGCCCAGGTCTGCTGAAATACATAGTACTGGTTCCCGGAGGCATCCCGGAGAACGCGCCATGGTTCGAAATGTGTGCGGCTGTCCCCACCCATGATCGTGATCACGGTATCGAGAAGTCGCGAGGCATCCTCCATACTCCTCACCGGATCCGAAGTGCAGGCACCATCCATAAAGGTGACCCTGCCGTTCTGCCGGAGAACACGGACGGTATGATTTCCGATATCCAGTGCTTCCGGTACAGCAATACCGGATATCGTTTCAACAGGTTCTGCCAGTGCACAGGAGCACAGCAGCGCGAGAACCAGAAATAAAGCAATCCATCGTTTCATGGGTATGATTCCTTTCCTTAACACTGAATTCTGAGCAACCCTATACTGTCCGGACAGATAGCATTCTGTCTGTTCCGGGCTCATGGATTGATACGAAGCAGACTGAAAGATGGCAGTAAGCATCCGGCGGCACGGGCTGCAGG
>ONWQ01000510.1 GCA_900321565.1 uncultured Eubacteriales bacterium | reverse complement strand
GGCGGATTTGGAGTTCCTTAAGGATGGTTGGGAACTCGATGACGCCGAGTCTGATGAGCTTCATAACAGTACTAAAAATGCACTCTCGTATATGCTCAATATGATACGTGATTATGATCTTCCGGGCGATTATGCGCTGAGCAAGGAATCCGTAGAGAGCTTTGTACAATGGTCTGGAAAGCCCGATTCTCAGCGTGTGGCCAAGATTTCATGGCTTGAGTCCCATGAGAGTACCTATAGTGAGTTTGGGCCATATTGGCTGGAACTTGCAAAGGATTATTATGAGTCAAACGAGTATCGGAAATGCTTGGATTCGATCAGCAGATATGAGACAGTTTCTACCCGGATCTTCCGCAAGGACATTGATTATGCGCAGGCACTGCCAATGGCTATCATCTCTGCAAAAGAGATTTATGGCAAGAGTGATTATATTGAGACGGCGGAGCAGTACTGCTCCACAATTCTGGAAAACACGAAAGACTCAGATTGGACTCTTCGCTATTTTACGGCACAGATTTACCTGGATCTGTATGCCTTGACCGATGATTCCGCATATTTGGACAACGCTTATAAAATCGCATATGATAACGTAGTGGTGCTTGTCGATAGTCAAAGGGAACTGAATGATGCATACCTTGCAGATATTGTGGAAATAAAAGCAGAGAGTGGTGCCACGAAGAGAGAAAAGCAGGAGGTTAGAAGCTATAACAAACTGATGAAGGAGGAACGGAAGATCGCCTTACCACCTGTCAGTGAAGCATTCTACCTAAACTGCGATCTATTATTTGCGTTAGCCGAACAGAGGAACATTTCCGTAGCCGAAAAGTCGAAAATAGAGTCTGTCATTCATGAAAACGGAGAGCCAGTGTTCCTTACATCTGCTCTTGATGCGAGATACTGGTATAGCAAAAGTGTTGGAAGCGCAAAGCCTGAGGATGTTGATATTAGCTTTGACGGTGAGAAACTCACCATTCCAGCTATCTGCATTACAGACCACGCAGACATCACGGTAACTATTACCGGAGGGAGCGGAACAAAGAAGCTGACTGACTGGGTGGTATCGGAAGTAAAACGGCCCAAAAATGCCAGTGTAGACAGATTCAGCGTGACATTCACAAGCAAAGAAGGTAAAGCCTATAAGTATCAGGCCGGGGAGACTATCACTATACAAGTAACGCCTGTTTCTGAAACGCCGAGTGAAAGTCTGGAGTTCAAGTACGACGTGATCAAAGTGAAAAAGCTATTCGTCCTTGACGGGATTGATTTTGAAAGGACAAAGTAATGATGAAAAGATTGCCTGCTCTTGTTCTGGCAGTTGCCATGTTGTTTTCTCTCCAAACGGTCGGCTTTGCCTGCAATGAGAACCAGACAAATACATACATAACGCAGATCTTGTTTGGCGATAGCGCTTTAAGCAAGTCTGACGACGATAATGTTAAACTGCTGCTGAATGCTGTCTATCTTTGCTGTGAACAAGCTGATAATCAGGGGCAGGACAAGCTGGCATATCTGAAATCACAACGTGTTTCTGGTGCATCATCATTGGCATCCTTAAATATCAGTGGCGACATTCTTTTGGAGTGTTCCCACAACAGTTGGGATCATGAAGTTGAAGCAGTCAAAAGGAACCAAGCGAATAGAAAGCAATTATTGCGAAGTACAGTTAACCAAGTGTTTGACTTTGGGCTGTTCAACAACCTGTTTGTAAGAAGCGGCGGAAAGTGCGATAGTTTTTCGGCATTTTTATTCTATTTACATATCTTATCTGACTACTTGGCGGATGACCCCTCTGAAACCGAAACAACGGTAAATGGAAAACACGTTATATCGTATTCGGGACAGGCGTCAGTTACATTGCATGGAAATCAGCCTTCATTTACAACCCAACAAAAGAAGCAAACAGACTCTTTTTCGAAATTCAGTACGTTGGATGGTGTGGGTAGAGCGGGTGTCGCATTTGCTATTGTTGGTCCTGAAATAATGCCACCAAGTAATTCGCGGCAGAATATTGGAATGATCAAACCGTCGGGCTGGAATCAAAATCGTTATCCTGGTATTGTTAATTCTGACCCACCGTATCTATATAACCGATGCCACTTGATTGCACATCAATTGGTAGGCAACGATGAGGAAGAGAATCTCATAACTGGTACGCGTTATCTTAACGAAACCGGAATGAAGCCGTATGAGGACAAGGTTGCAGCATATGTCCGTGAGACCGGAAACCATGTACTATACCGAGCTACTCCCATTTACAAAGGATATAATAGAATAGCTTCTGGAGTTCAAATAGAAGCATATTCTGTTGAAGATTTCGGTAAGGGAATTTGCTTTAATGTCTACTGCTATAATGTTCAGCCGGGAGTACAACTCAACTATGTTAATGGCGAGAATGAAACAGCGGATTTCTTGTTTGATGCCCAAGGTGTCCTCCCATTTGCAATCGCAAATGCAAGCGCTTCAAATCCTGATCTTATCTTTGAAATGAATAAGCACTTGGATGTTTTATTTGAGAATCAGCGTACGTCTAGTACGTACACTACGATGAAAAACGAAATCAACAGCATTGCAGATGAAGCGAGAGCAATAGGAAACCGCGGTGAAAGCGATGCCCAATGTTATGCCGCACTCAAGAAGTGCGAATATGATTATCTTGAAGTGCTAATAAGCTATGTTCCACAACTACTACAGAAGGAAAGCTTTTTCACTTCTGCGTTTAAGTAGACTGGACTGTTTCAAGACGGAATATGTATCACATAAAATAACAGGATGTTAATCGACGGTTATTTGGAGATAGGCAACTGCTTCAATTGCAGTGGCATATATTGGTTGCCTTCAAACCTGAAACTCGCCTTTTCATCCAGAAGGGGGTGCCATTATGCAATTAACCCATCATAACAATTGAAGAAGCAAAGGAATAGTTTCGCCATAGCAGAGTTTCCTCCAACAAAAGGACATTTATGTGCAGCCTTTGCAACCAGTATGTTACCTTGGCAAATGGAGAACAACGAACCTATTTTAAGCACAGCAAAGCTGAATCAGATAAGAGTTGCTCTGAGAGGACACTGGCTGCTGGGCATACGGCATCCATTACTGCTGGCGATCATACGCTTCCAATCCGACTTACAGTTTTAAATGAGGCAAGGTTTAGCCTGACGATCGGGGTCATACCAATTCCGAATGCGTTGTTTCAATCTTGCAAGTCAATGAATCTTGAAATAACTCCGCCCGGGATTGAAAACAGCAAATACGTTCACTTGATTGGACATATTGCAAATGACACTGTAACATATCTGACTGTTGGGAATGTTCCTGCAAAGAACTATTCACTTGCTATTCATGGCGCTGAAACAGAGATTTACCGTTACTGGCCAAAAAATATAAGTGGAATCAACCCGCAAGGAACATTGTTCTCTTCTGCGACAAGGAAAATGATTCCTGCCGGAGGGGAGATGTCAAAGTGGGAGAAATTGCCTGTTACTCACACGAAGGCTTGCCACATCCATCTCATAGGACATATCATCGAAAAGAGTCTGTTCACAGCGTGTAAACTATTCGCAGTGGAACGTATATGAAATCTGGGCCAACGAACTTAGCGAAACCGCAGCGAAGTTCTTTTTGGATATGGGGTATATGCTTTCAGAGCAAGTTATGAGTGATGAGGAAAAAGAAAGAATTACGTCATATAATATCGAGCATGAAACTACGGGATAATTCCTCTGAATGGAGTTTGACTATGGATTTGGCAAAATACGATGGTAAGCATGTTCGCATAACGGACAAATGGGGAAAAACATTCGTCGGCATGGCGGAATACGGCAATTACAATTTCCTCGAATGTGAATATGGCGGTGAAGAAGATGGCATCTTCATTGAAGATTGCCTGATTTACAACTCGCAGATCGTTTCCATAGAGGAGATCGAAGTGCATGGAACCGTTGAATTATGGACGGAGCGAATGATCCTG
>ONWQ01000107.1 GCA_900321565.1 uncultured Eubacteriales bacterium | reverse complement strand
GCCACCAGCATCAGGCAGAACGGTCCGATCATGCAATCGGCAATGCGCCCGAAGGTCTGACCAGTCACTCTGGCTGTCAGTGCCATAGCCAGCATACCGCCTGCCATGGCCCCCCAGAGCAGGAAACCACCATCCTGCACATGGAAAATCAGTTCCGGTTCTTCCAGGCCCAGAATCTCATCAATGATCAGCAGACAATACCCTGCCCGGGACAGGAGAAAAGCCAGAGGAATCATCCAAACGGCCAGCCAGCTCGATGTTCCGGCCTTCAGACCTGCCCGGACCGTATTCCGGTGCAGCCACCAGAGTGCCGGAACCGCAGCCAGTGCAATCACAAGGCCATACGGATAGACCGTCAACGGCCCGATTACCCATGGTTCCATGTTTTATTCCTCCGCCGACGCAAAATAGATGATATCCGTAATCTCCCGCAGCCCCGGTGTCTTGCATGCCTTCTTATTATTCACCACCAAATTGGTCGATCCGCCGCCATCCAGATTATACGCAAGAATGGCACCGGGACACTGCTCAGCAACGAACTCCGCAAATTCCTGAAGACCCATACCCGCTGTAGAATCTGTGCGACCGAACACTTCAACCACCGCATACTCCAGTGGTCCCATCTGAACAAGACAGATCCTCTGCTGGGGGTACGGCCACTGATAGAATCCCTGCCGCGCCACTTCAGACTGAGAAATATCCTGTACTTCCCCGTTCAGAACCAGAACCGGTCCCAGGTTAAACGTATCCAGTATGGTACGTCCCACAGGCGTCAGATCATTGGCAATAAACTGCTCGATCTTCTGCGTGTCAGCAGAATACACCACATGAAAATCTCCGGCGTCATCAATCACCAGCATGTCAAAAATGCGGTTCCGTTTGTTATCCGTAGCATCCCGCAGGAATTCGCCCTGGCGTACCACATACCCCACATCATATTCATACTTGAAAAAGTCTCCGTTGAGTGCAACCACGGCATTCTTGCTCTTGGCCATGTCCACACCTTTAGCCTGTCCACGCCCCTTATAGGTATCCTTACTCACCGCTGTACGCAGCTGTGTCACATCCTGGATCTTCACACGGATGACCACGGTCTCATGCTTGACTTTCTTGCCCTTGACCGTAAGCGTGATCTCGCCGCGCTCCAGACTCATCTGAATTGTTGAGTCCGTATACCCGTTGGCATTCCCTTTCTCGTCATATGTCCAGTTTTCTGCCTTTGGCTTCATCCCTCCGACCGTGAAGTCCAAAGGGAGCTTTCCGGGTACCGCCTCCTCAGCAATTGAGGGAGAGGAAACCAGCAGTGCAATACAGCACAGCATCAGTGCTGCCAGCAGCCAGCGGATGATTGCAGGATATTTCATATTCCTTTTCCTTTCTTTAACAAACCATGATTCACAGTATTTGGCAGATTCTTCAGAATCCGTTTTTGAAGAAATCGCGTCCATTATAGCGCAGATTACCCGGAAAGCATAGCGCCTGTGATCTGACGAACTGCTCAGCCCGGCAGCACGACTTCAAATGTCGTTCCCTGCGTTTCATCCGAATGTACCGTAATCTCACCGTGATGAATGCGGACTATGTTTTTTGCTATTGCCAGGCCCAGGCCATGCCCCTGGCTGCTTCGGGACGTATCTGAGCGGTAAAACCTGTCAAAGATTCTGGCCTGCTCTTTCTCGGGGATTGCAGGTCCGAAATCATGCACGCTCAGCACGGCACCATGAGCCCTGGACGTCAGACTGATCGTAATCTGTGTCCCCTGTGCAGCATATTTGATTGCATTGCTGGTCAGAATCACTGTCAGCTGTTTGAGCATGGCCTCATTACCTGTCACATGAACCGGCTCATCCGGAATGTTCAGGATCAGTTCGGTACCCTGTTCAAACGCTATGCTTTCCAGCGGAAGAATCACTTCCAGCATACCGTGCGACAGATCGATATCTGTCATGCTGATCTCCTGGTTCATCTGATCTGTCCGGGCCAGTGTCAGCAGATTTTCCACCAGCTGAGTCGTCCGTTCCACTTCAGATTGAATATACCCAAGCCATTCATTGTCTCCGATCTCACTGCTCAGTGCCTCCGCATTGGCTGAAATCACTGCCAGTGGCGTTTTCAGTTCATGGCTTGCATCCGACACGAACTGCTTCTGGCTTTCATATGCCTGTGCCACCGGTACAAACATTCTTGAAATCAGAAGTACGGCACCAATCCCCAGACAAAGATAGGTGGCCAGACCGGCCAGCAGCGTCGTTTTCAGCAGATCACGGGCATTGAGCATATTCATCCGTTCGTCCAGTACTACAATCCTGCCCTGCTCCTGATCCCAGCGGAAAAACTGGGTGCCGATTCTGCCGGACACACGCCCCTGCGTCTGAATCGCTGACACAAGTTCCTGAATCTGGTCATCCGTATACAAACTGCTCCGGTCGCTGAACCAGTCCCTGACCAGCCCGTCCTCACCCAGCATGACCGTATAGGAGCTGGCCAGTCCCGCCATCATCATACGGTCAGACACCGGTTGTCCCGGCAGCTGCGGCGGCCGTTCCCCGGATGGTTCGTGCCGCCCGTCCGCATCCCCTGCCTGTTCTTCCGGCGGCAGGGGCATGCCATCTTCATTCTTCGGAGGTACCGGCGGTTCCGAATCACCTGACCCCAGCATAAGCTGTTGCAGTGTCTCTTCTGCCTGTGTATTAAGGTCATGCCAGTTGATCAGGTTAATGGCTGCAACAAACAGGCATGTAATCAGGAAAAGCACTGCCAGAACCAATACCGTAATCTTTCTCCTGAGATGTTCAATCATTTTTCTTCTCCAATGAATACCCCATGCCCCGTCTGGTCTGAATCACAACCTCCGAGGTAAGAAACTGCAGCTTTTTACGCAGGAAGGAGATATATACCTCCAGCTGATTATACTCTGACTCATCATCAAGGCCCCAGACACGTTCCGCGAGCATATCCTTCGGAAGAATCTGTGCTGGATTCCTGAGAAACAATTCCATCAGTTGATATTCCTTTGCACCCAGCCGGATGCTTTCACCGGATGCCTCGTAAACCAGTTTTCCATCTTCCTGCCGCAGTGTAAGCCCGCCATAGGAAAGCTGCTCCGGTTGCAGGCTTTCCCCCCTTCGTGTGATTACCTTCAGGCACGCAAGCAGTTCTGCCACCTGGAAGGGTTTTGGCAGATAGTAGTCCGCGCCATACTCAAGGCCCCGGACACGGTCCTCTACACCGCCCCTTGCCGTCAGCATCAGTACAGGTGTCTTAATCCCGTCCGCGCGCATGGTCTGGAGAATTTCAAAACCATCCATCCCAGGCAGCATGACATCCAGGATCACGGCGTCATAGATATCTGTCTCACACATGTCCAGTCCATGTTCACCGTCATAAGCTGTATCCACTGTATAGTTCGCCTTCCGCAGCATGGCACAGACTGCCGCAGACAGTTTCTTTTCATCTTCCACAAGAAGCAGGCGCATGCCCATTCTCCTTTCATATGCAATACAAGAATCCGCCATAGCAGGATCCAGAATGCAGCTTCGTAATGCTGTTCCTATCATACCATGATTCCGTCATGGGCGGAATGAACTTTTTTCCGCTTTTTTCTTCGCCTTGACGCATACTTTCCAGCTGCCTATAATGACTTCGGTTACCCATCCCAAGACCTGGAAGGACTGTTTCTATGCCCGGTAAGCCTTATATCGCCGTTGTCGGTGGTATGAACATGGATATCACAGGCAGTGTCACCTCTAGCCTCATTCCCGGAGACTCCAATCCTGGTAAAGTTACCATGACGCCTGGCGGAGTCGGCCGCAATATTGCTGAGAACATTGCCCGTCTCGGTTATCCCGTCACTCTGATCACAGCACTTGGAGATGATGCACATACCCCTGAAATGCGCAGGCATTGTGCCTCCTGCGGGATTGATCTGAGTTACTCCGGTGTGATTCTTGGTGTGCCTTCCGGCACTTACCTGTGTATCAATGACCTGAACGGTGACTGTGTCTGCGCCGTCTCTGACATGGACGTCTGCTCGCATATCACACCGGAATACCTTGAAATGCGTATGCAAGTGCTGGAACGTGCACAGATGGTGATTGTAGATGCCAATCTGCCGCAGGACTCGCTGGAGTACCTGTGCAGACGTATAACAGCACCCGTGGTCGCAGACCCTGTATCCAGTAAAAAATCTCTGCGCCTTACATCCATACTGCCATCTCTGTATGCCATCAAGCCCAATCGTCAGGAAGCCGCTCTGCTCAGTGGAATTGAGATCCGTTCCCGCGAGGACTATGCGCCTGCAGCCGAAGCATTGCTTAAGAAGGGCGTCCGCAATGTGTTTATTACTCTTGGCAGCGAAGGCGTCTATTATGCTTCAGACTCTATGTATGGCATCCAGCCCTGTATGCCAGGGAAGGTTATCAATACCAATGGCTGCGGTGATGCATTCCTGGCAGCTTCAGCAGTCGCACTGCTCGAAGGAAAAAACATTGCCGAAGCCGCACGCATCGGTCAGGCCGCTTCCGCTGTATGTGCTTCCAGCGAGAAGGCAGTCAGTCTGGATATGCGAATGGAATCCCTGGAAAACTACTATTGAATCTGTGGAGGTTGAACATGAACGATCTGTCCCGTTATCTTCAGGTTGCTCCGGAAGTCCGGTCCGCACTGGATGCCGGAAAGCCGGTTGTTGCCCTTGAATCAACCATTATCTCCCATGGCATGCCCTACCCCAAGAATGTAGAAACCGCCCTGCATGTCGAAGAGATCATCCGTCAGCATGGCGCCGTCCCGGCAACCATTGCCATCATCCGTGGCAAAATGACGGTTGGCTGCACAAAAGAAGAGATTGAGTACCTCGGAAAACGTGGGCTCGATGTACCGAAAGCCAGCCGCCGTGATCTGCCCGTACTGCTTGCCCGCGGTGAAGACGGGGCAACCACGGTAACCACAACCATGATTGCTGCAGCTCTGGCCGGTATCAAAGTTTTCGCGACCGGCGGTATCGGCGGCGTACATCGCGGTGCAGAAACCACCATGGACATTTCCGCCGATCTGGAAGAACTCGCTCAGACACCCGTGCTTGTGGTTTGTGCCGGCTGCAAGTCCATTCTTGACATCGGACTCACGCTTGAGTATCTCGAAACCAAGGGCGTCCCTGTGCTCGGATACCGTACACAGGAAATGCCCGCATTTTATACAACACATTCCGGTTTCCAGGTGGATTATCAGATGGACAGCCCGGAAGATGTTGCCGCCGCCTTCCGCGCCAAACTGGATTGCGGACTTCGCGGTGGCATGCTGCTCACCAACCCGATCCCGGATGCTTACGCCATGGATCTGGATTATATCAATGCCAATATTCAGGAAGCTCTTGATGAATGTGAAAAGCTTGGCATCCGCGGAAAGAAGATTACACCTTTCCTTCTGGATAAGATTCAGAAGCTTACCGGCGGAAAGAGTCTTGAAGCAAATATTCAGCTGGTCTATAATAATGTCGCTGTCGGTTCCGAAGTTGCCAAGGCGCTCTGTGCCGCAAACTGACTTCCATTCATATACAAAGCCCGGCAGATTTAATTAAACGATCAGGACTCCTGTTCTCTTCCCGGATTTTTGATTTTTTTTGAATTTTTATCAAAGTCTCTTCAAAAAGTCATTGACACTCCGGGAAGTGGACAGTATAATGTTTTTGTGGGGAATTATGCAAAGTTGCAAATATCTCCTGCGGGATTTTGCGTTACATGTTCCATGTGACCCATAAATCGACAGCCTCCGTCACGAGCCCTGGTGACGGAGGCTTCATCTTTTTCAGAGCATTTTCCTCACATCTGACATACCCGTTCCGGTACAAGCCTTCATTAATATTGGGCGGCCATCCATGATTGCAGAAATGCCTGTTCTGATCAGAGCAGGATTCCGGCGACAAGGCATACCAGTGCACAGACCAGGTCTGCAATCAGAATGCACAGGTCTTTTTCCTCATCATCAAGGTCTTCAAACGCAACCATAGGCTGTTCATCTACATAATCAATCATATCCCCCGTCATTCTGGACGGTTTTTTTCTCGGATTGACTCTGAGCATCAGGAGCTTCGGCAGACGGATTCCATCCATTCGAAGGTAAGCGATCCAGGCAAGCACAGCGCACAGAAGGAATCCCAGGCCGAAGAGCGGCTGTCGCAGATCCCTGTCGCTTACAAAAAAGTCAATCAGAAGAATCGCGGTTACAATCAGAACAAGCCTTGTAAATGTCATATACACAGCAGGCCGAATCATGTACGGCTGCATGGTTTCCTTCCATTTTTTCATCTTGTCTCCCCTTTCTGAACCTCTAAACCTTTTCCCAACCATTATATCTCATCTGTCCAGTCTTTTCCGGCTCAGTACTATGGATTGACTGCACTGCCGGAGCCGATTGTTTCTCTTTTGTATTTAAATTGTATCTCGATTTCAAACCACTTGCCCATCCGCCGTCAAGCCATTATAATAAAGTACATGCATTCCAGCAGTGTTGTGCTGGAAAACCGCATAACAATCTTCTAGGAGGACATACAATGAAAAAGCTACTTTCTCTTGTGCTCGCGCTGATCATGGTTTTGTCCGTTGCTTCTTTTGCAAGCGCTGACGAGCTGACCAACCTGAACACATACGAAACTCAGGCCCGTGAACTCGAAACCTGGAATATCCATTATTCTCAGGCAGCTGCTGACCTGAATGTGCTCTGTAACCTGATTGATGGTCTTCTGACCAATGACAATCATGGTAATCTGAAACTGAATGCAGCTAAGGCCTATGAAACGCCCGATGGCGGCAAGACCTGGGTCTTCACCCTCAACGAAGGCATGACCTGGTTCAACAAGGACGGCGAAGTGCAGGCTGACGTTCTCGCTTCCGACTGGGCCACCGGTCTGGAATGGGTTCTGAACTATGCCAAGAACGATTCCTACAACGCTTCCATGCCCATGGAAATGATCGCCGGTGCTGAAGAATACTACAATTATACCAAGGAACTCACCGAGTCTGAAGGCGCTGAAGCTGTCAAGGAACTGACTGCTGAAGCCGGCTCCAAATTCGCTGAGACTGTCGGTATCGCTGTGGATGACGAAGCTGGCACCATCACCTACACCCTGATTGATGCCCTGCCCTACTTCCCCTCTGTGGCAACCTACAACTGCCTCTATCCGCTGTCTGCTTCTCTGATCGAAGAACTGGGCGTTGACGGATACCGCGATGTTACCTGGGAAGATATGTGGTACAGCGGTGCTTACACCGTGACCTATTTCGAGAACCAGAACCAGAAAGTGCTCACCAAGAGCCCCAACTACTGGAACGATGCCAACTGCAAGCGTTTCGACACCGTCACCATCAAGATGGTTGAATCCGTTGCTGTTGCCTATCAGCTCTTCCAGGCTGGCGAACTGGATCATGTTTCTCTGGACCAGGCTACCCTGCAGGATATCTACAACAACGAATCTCATCCTTACCACAATAACCTTGTGGAAGCTCGTCCGACCAAGTACAGCTACCAGATGCACCTTGTATATAACAAGAATCTGGAAGACGGCACCACGCCTGACGACAACTGGAACAAGGCTGTTGCCAATGAAAACTTCCGTAAGAGCCTGTACTACGGTCTCGATCTGACCGACTATTTCGCACGTACCAATTCCATCAATCCTCTGTCGTGCCAGAACTTCTGCTACACCGGTAACGGCGTTGCCTTCACTTCTGACGGCAAGGATTACACCTCTCTGGTCCGTGCAGAACTCGGCCTCGACTACGACTATGAAAAGTATGCCCGTGTTGATCCTGAGAAGGCTGCTGAATACAAAGCCAAGGCTATTGAAGAGCTGACCGCTGCTGGCGTAACCTTCCCTGTGACCGCTGACTATTACATCTCCGGTGCTTCCACGGTTGCTGCTGAAACCGCCAAGGTTCTGGAAAACATCTTCTCCACCTGCCTGGGTGATGATTATGTTGTTCTGAAGACCAACACCTACATTTCTTCTCTGGCCAATGAAGTCCGTGTTCCGCGTAAGGCTTCCTTCTTCATCAACGGCTGGGGTGCTGACTTCGCTGACCCGATCAACTTCCTCGGTCAGGAAACCTACAACGATACTGCTGCTTACTACTCCAATGCTTACAGCAATATCAATGATGCCACCGACGAGAACCTGATCGCTGCCTACAAGGAATTCACCGATCTGGTTGTTGCTGCCAAGGCCATCACCAACGATATCGATGCACGGTATGCTGCCTTTGCAAAGGCTGAAGCCTGCTTCATCAACCATGTGCTGACCATCCCCTGCAGCTACGAAGTTGCCTGGGAACTGACCAAGATCAATAACTATTCCAAGGTCTACAGCATGTATGGTATGCAGAGCTATCGTTATGTGGACTGGGAGACCAGCACCGAGCCCTACACCACCGAGCAGGCTGCAGCTCAGGCTGCTGCTTACGCTGCGGAGTAATGCTCTGACTGCATAGCTTACGCATTCCACCCGGGGCAGCCCATGGGACTGCCCCGGATTTTCGTTTCACATCCATGCAGGTTGCGAAACGAATTTCTGAGCAAAGCACGGTACATCCGTTCCTTGCTCAGAAACTCGTTTCAACAGTCCTGTGTTTTTCACTACCAGAACGGAGGTGCACGCATGGTCAAATATATCCTGAAGAGGCTGTTTCAGTCCCTGATCACCGTGCTGTTGGTTGTCAGTATTGTTTTCATGCTGCTTCGAATGATGCCCAGCGATTATTTCTTTACGGAAGAAGAACTGATCAAGTTCACTGACTCACAGAAATATGCAAAACTGGAACGTCTCGGGCTTATGGAAATCTGCCAGACCTGTCATGGCAAAGGCGCGTTGGAAGATGGCAGCGGTTGTCCCGACTGTAAGCTGAGTGTACAGGATGCTTTGGGAACCGGGTATGTCGGACGCAATGTTTTCAGCCAGCTTTTTGACTTCTACAAAGATATGCTGGAAATGCGCGTCTACAATGCCAAGGGTAAGGAAGTCAAAAGTATCGATCCCGTCAATTTCTTTACCTATCTTTCCCAGAAATCCAGTGGCATTGATCCCTTCAACGGCAAGCTGAAGGAAGGCTATACCGCGAAGGCAACTTTCAATCTTGGCAAAAGCATCCGTCTGGAAAAAAACCAGTATGTAACCGATGTCATTGCCACCAAAATGACAGCATCCATGCGGATCAGTATCATATCTCTGATTCTATCCCTGATCCTTGGCGTGGTCCTCGGTGTTCTGCAGGCAAGATACAAAGATGGGGTCTTTGATCATATCGGTACCGGATATACAGTAATTGTCAACGCAGTACCGCATCTGGTCATCTATACGGTCATCATGATCGCAGGGTCCGCACTTTTCGGGCTGCCCATGCGCTACGATGCTACTGCAAACAAGCCTTACCTAACCATGGTACTCCCGGTTGTCTGTCTTTCCATTGGTTCTACTGCCGGTTATATGCTCTGGACCCGCCGCTACATGGTGGACGAGCTGAACAAGGATTATATCCGTCTGGCCAAGCTCAAGGGCCTGGATGACCGTCGTGTGATGTTCCGCCATGTTCTGAAGAATGCGTTCGTACCTCTGGCGCAGTACCTCCCCTACTCCATTCTGCTCACTGTGGGCGGCTCGCTGCTCGTCGAGACTTTCTTCTCTGTGCCTGGTATGGGCCCTGAACTGACCAAAGCCATCAGCCGCTATGACCTGAATCTCGTGCAGGGTATTGTCCTGCTCTACGCCACACTCGGTATTCTGGGCGTGTTCCTCGGCGACCTGCTGATGACCATGATCGATCCCCGTATTAAGCTGACCGGAAAGGAGGGCGTACGCTGATGAATAAGAAGCATCAACACAAAACTGTCCAGGAAATGGAAGCACCGGTTGTCAAAATGGATATTGACTATTCACAGGTGGATACTGAACCGGATAAGGAACGTCCTTATGGCCGTGAATACCCCCAGTCCAGAAACCGCATGCCGGAAAAACAGCTGTTTGCCTTCGCTGAATACCGTGCACAGGAAGCAGAACGGATCGGATACAGTAATTATTCATACTGGAAAAGTGTCTGGCAGAACTTTCTGAAAAAGAAGTCTGCCGTCATCATGTCCGTGATTTTCATCCTGCTGTTTATCTTTACCTTTGTTGCAAGCGCCATTGGCAAGTATGACATCAATATGGCTCCGGACCCGTTGAACCGGGCATACATTGAGCCAAATGCAGAATACTGGTTCGGTACCAATGCCATCGGTCAGGATTACTGGGCTCAGGTCTGGTATGCCACACGCGCATCCATCCTGCTTGCCGTGCTCGTGTCCTTCGGTCAGATTTTTGTGGGCGTGATTATCGGTCTGCTCTGGGGATATGTCAGAAAGCTGGACCGGTTCTTTACCGAGCTTTACAATCTGATTGATAATATCCCGACAATCATCTATATGACGCTCATCGCGCTCATGGTCGGTAAAACCATGCTGACCATGGGTATTGCCATGGTCGGTTTCGGCTGGCTCGCCACGGCACGTAATGTCCGCAATCTGGTGTTCATGTACCGCGACCGCGAGTATAACCTGGCAAGCCGCTGTCTTGGAACCCGGCTCGGAAGAATACTGTTCCGTAACATTTTCCCCTATCTGGTATCTGTGATCATTCTTCGTCTGGCGCTGGCCATTCCCGGAACCATTGCCTACGAAACCACACTGACTTACCTGGGTCTGATGGATATCACCAAGCCAAGTCTTGGCATGCTGCTCTCCAGCGCCCGCGCTGTATTCCCGCGCGCATCCTATACCCTGGTATTCCCGGCCATCATTGTTTCCATTATCACGATTACATTCTACCTTGTGGGCAATGCATTCTCTGATGCCTGTGACCCGCGCAACCATGTATAAGGAGGCTGAAATCAATGAGTGAAGTCAATCGTTCGGCTGTCGATTTCAGCGCCCGTCAGAGACAGGTTCTGACCCAGGAACCCATTCTTTCCGCCAAAGATGTTGAAGTTACCTTTTCCCTGCGCGGAAATCAGCTGACAGCTATTCGCATGGCATCCCTTGACCTGTATGAAGGCGAAACACTCGCTATTGTCGGCGAATCAGGCAGTGGCAAAAGCGTGTTCACGAAATGTTTTGTCGGCATGCTGGACAAGAATGGACGAATCACCCACGGAAGTATTGAGTATGACGGACAGGACCTGACTCAGCTTCGAGAAAAAGACTGGTTGAAAATCCGCGGCAGAAAAATTGCCATGGTAACTCAGGATCCTATGACCAGTCTGAACCCTCTTAAAACCATCGGATACCAGATTCAGGAATCTGTTGAACTCCATCAGGGACTGCGTGGCAAGGCCGCCAAGCTCGAAACACTCCGGATTCTGAAAGCAGTCGGTATCCAGGACCCGGAGCGTCGCTACAAGCAATACCCGCATGAGTTTTCCGGTGGCATGCGTCAGCGCGTTGTCATTGCCATTGCTGTAGCCTGCAAACCGCAGATTCTGATCTGTGATGAGCCGACTACCGCACTGGACGTAACCATTCAGGCCCAGATCCTGGACCTGATCCGCCGCCTGCAGAAAGAGCAGAACATGACAATCATCTATATTACCCATGACCTGGGTGTGGTTGCCAATGTTGCTGACCGCGTAGCCGTCATGTATGCAGG
>ONWQ01000057.1 GCA_900321565.1 uncultured Eubacteriales bacterium | reverse complement strand
GACGGCAGTGTGGCTTTCAGTCACGTGAACTTTTCCTATGATTCCGAGCGTCAGATTCTGCACGATATCACCTTTGAACTCAAGGCCGGGCATTCGGTGGCGCTCGTCGGGCCCAGCGGTTCCGGCAAGAGTACAATCATTCACCTCATTGCACGCCTGTATGACTGCCAGAGTGGTACGATTACCTTCGGCGGTCATGATGTAAGGAAACTGGATCTTCAGTTTCTGCGCCGGAATGTAGGGATTGTCAGCCAGGAAACCTACCTTTTTAATGGTACGATCCGGGAGAATCTTCTGTACGCCAACCCGTCTGCCACCGAGGAAGAGCTGATTGCAGCCTGCAGGAAAGCGAATATCTACGATTTCATTCAGAAGCAGGAGCAGGGGCTGGACGCCATGGTGGGTAACCGTGGCCTGAAGCTCTCCGGCGGTGAAAAGCAGAGGCTGAGTATTGCCCGGGTCCTGCTGAAAGACCCCGCTCTGCTGATCTTTGATGAGGCAACCTCTGCACTGGATTCTATTTCCGAAGCCAGGATCCAGGAAGCGATTGAGCCGATCATTCAGGAGCGCACAAGTATTCTGATCGCACACAGGCTCAGTACCATTCTGGCCGCGGATGAGATCCTTGTGGTCAGCGACGGTCGGATCGTCGAGCGCGGAGTGCATCAGGACCTGGTCCGGGCCGGTGGTGTGTATACTGAATTGTATGAGACCCAGTTCAAGAAAGCACTGTCAGCGGAAACGGAGGCATGATCTGTACGGGCATGCTGCGTCCTGCCTGGCAAGGAGCATGAGTAAAGATCCACCGGCTATGCCGGTGGATCTTTACTTCTGTGCGCTCAGTAGTGTTTCCGGATCTCCGGCAGAACCGCATCCACATCCACAAAGGCAGTCTTCTCGTTGACCCGGTCAATGTAGACAGGGACCGTGTCGGATGTCAGGAACTCTGACACATCCGTATACAGGTACCGGCTCCGGTAGATATGCATAACCCCGGAAGTGTCCGTATAGGCACATTCCAGGACCCAGGGATGTACATGATTCACCGTCACCCGCGTTTCGGGAACCAGGCCGAGAATTTTGGCATCCACCCGGATCCCGTCATCAAACGCCCGACGGAGACGATGCCTCCTGAGCAGTTCATGGGCCAGAAAGGCAAGACCGAGGATCAGGAACAGTCCGCCGACGCCGCCAAAGATGGAGACAAGCATGGTACCGGCTTCGAGTGTATCCCCGAACATACTGCCCGCCTGGGACATGGCGAGACTGATCAGGACAAAGATCAGACCGATGGGAGCAAAGACCAGACCGACCAGGCCCAGAGCGTTCCATCCTGTTTTTCTGTGCATACGCATATCCTCCTGCATTGGTGATCGGCAGCACCATTATACTCCCCGGATCTTTTTTCTGTACAGAGTGCAGGACAGATCCGGTTCATGACCGGCTGAACCTGTGGAAAGGCTGAAGGAGGAGCCTGTACACCCTGGTACATTTTTCTGATCCCGGACCAGAATCAGAAAATCATGTCATATCAGAAACTTGTAAAATGTACAATCCGGGCAGAATTGAGCCGGAATATCATATTTTTTGTATCCGATGTCATATGTTTGGTCTTGTCGGACTGGGAGCCTGGCGCTATGATTCAGACAGAGTGAGTTGCATGACACGTTACAGAAACTGCATATGACCGGGAGAAAGAAGATGAAGCAATGATGCAGTCATGGAAAGAACAGAAACATCGTTCCCTGATGCGCCGGATCCGGAAGCATCGTCTGCATCTGTGCATGATTCTCCCGGTCATGGTATGGCTGATCATTTTCCGGTATGGCCCGCTGTACGGGATTACGCTTGCGTTCAAGGAATTCCGGCTGCTGGGCGGGATCTCGGGAAGCCCCTGGGTGGGACTGGACAATTTCAACCGTCTGTTTTCTTCCTTTGATTTCTCTTCCGTTTTCCGCAATACACTGATCATTTCCGCACTGAACTTTGTGTTCGGGTTTCCGGCACCGATCTTCCTGGCCCTGATGCTCAATGAACTGCGTGCACCGAGGTTCAAGCGTGTGATCCAGAGCGTGAGCTATCTTCCGCATTTCATTTCCTGGGTCATCCTGACAGGTATCTTCATGGAGCTTCTGTCGCCCACGCGCGGACCGGTCAATTCCATGATCCGCTTCTTCGGCGGATCGCCGATCTATTTTCTGGGCAATCCCCGGTACTTCCGCGGCACCCTGGTGGTGACCAACATCTGGAAGAGCATCGGATGGAGTTCCATCATCTATCTGGCAGCCCTGGGTGGCGTGAATGAGGAGCTCTATGACGCGGCCCGCGTGGACGGCTGCGGCAGGTGGAAACGCATCTGGCATGTGACGCTGCCGGGTATTCTGCCGACAGTAACGATCATGCTGATCCTGGCGGTAGGTAACCTGGTCGATGATAACTTTGATCAGATTTTTAACCTGCTCAATCCGGCTGTGTACTCCGTCGGGGATGTGCTGGGTACGTATATCTACCGGCAGGGGATTACCAATATGGATTACTCCTATTCCACAGCGGCAGACCTGTTCCGCAATGTCATTTCCCTGATCCTGGTCATCAGTGCGAATGCAATCTCGCGGCGGGTGAATGAGTACGGACTCTGGTGAGGGGTGATACAATGCAGAACACCAAAAAACGGAACAGGGTCTATGAAAGCCGCGGTGAGCCTGTCTTTCAGGGGATCCTGATTGCGATCTTTATCCTGCTGGGCGTGACATTCCTGTATCCGTACTGGCATGTGGCGGTCACTTCCCTGACGTCACCGGACTATGCATCGGCAGCCGGCTTCAAACTCTGGCCAAGGGAGTTTTCAACGGATGCCTACGTGCATATGTTCCATGCCAGCTATCTCTGGAAGGGGTATGCCAATACCCTGAAGGTGGTGCTGCTGGGCTGGTCGTGTTCTCTTCTGGGTGTGGTCCTGTCCAGTTATCCGCTGTCCAAGAAGGACCTGCCGTTCCGGAACCTGTTCACGGCCATGATTGTGACGACCATGTTTATTTCCGGCGGTATGATCCCGACCTACCTGCTGGTGAATAATACACTGCATCTGCGCAATTCCTATTTTGCCATTATCCTGCCGGCGTGCGTTTCCTCATCCCATGTGATTATTGCACGCAATTACTTTATGACGCTGCCCAATGAACTGGAGGAAGCCGCGACCATTGACGGTGCGAACTCGGTCCAGGTGCTCATGCGCGTGATTCTCCCGCTGAGCGCACCGATCCTGGCAACCATCAGTCTGTGGGTGATTGTCAGTAACTGGAATGCCTATTTCAACTGTCTTCTGTATATTACGGACCCGAACAAGTATGTGCTGCAGGTGGTCCTCAGGCGCATTATCCTCACAGACTCCAAGGAAATGACGTCTGTGGCGGAAACCATTGCGAACCAGACGGACACGGATATTGTCACGCTGCGTGCGGCATCCATCATGCTGGCGACCATCCCGATTATCTGCGTGTATCCGTTCCTGCAGAAGTACTTTGTCAAGGGCGTGCTGATCGGCTCGCTGAAGGGCTGAACCCGCGCAGGGCATGCGCTGAAATTGGTTGACGGACACCGTTGTGTGTCTGAAATAGAAAAAATTCCATAATACAAGGAGGGTTTTCTGATGAAGAAATGGTTGTCGTTGCTTCTGGCACTGTCGATGGTACTGACGGTCTTCAGTGCACTGGCGGACACGGATCTGAGCCTGTATGTCTCGGACCCGTCGGAAACAGTCACCATTGCCTGGCTGGCCGGGCATGACACGGAACCGATCCCTGAGGATGATCCGGTGATCAAGTGGCTGGAAGAAAAATTCAATGTGAAACTCGACCTGTGGTTCCTCGAGCGCGAGAATTATGATGAACTGCTGACCACCAGGATCATGGGCGGAGAGATCCCGGATGTATTCCTTCTGCAGAATGCAACCCAGTTCTCCAAGTTCGTCAAGCAGGGTGTGGTCATGGAACTGCCCATGGAAGTGGTCAAGCAGTGCATGCCGGAAAGCTATGCATGGCTGATGGAATATGATGCGGGCTGCTTTGACAACGTATCCTATGCGGGCAAGAACTATGGTCTTCCGCGCGTGAACGGTGACGGATACTTCAACTATGCACCCTTCTGGCGCTCTGACTGGCTGGCCAAGTTCGGCTATACCGACGGCAAGGTCCCGATGACTCTGGAAGAATGCGAAGAAGTCTTCTATCATTTTGCCAATGATGATCCGGACGGCGATGGCACCAAGAACACCTATGCGCTGAGCAATACCGGTATGAATCCGATCTTCGGTGCCTTCGGTGCGCTCCCGGACCGCTGGGTGGATGACGGTGAAGGCAACCTGGTTTATGGCGCGGTCTATCCCGGCATGAAGGATGCACTGACGCTGCTGGCCAAGTGGTACAAGGATGGCCTGATTGATCCGGAATTCATTACCGGTGAAAACCAGGGCGGTTACTGGGCACTCTCTGTCCCGTTTGAAAACAGCCAGATCGGCTTCTCCTCATCCGGTGCATACTATCACCTGGCGCCTGACTTTGATGGGCCCGAAGATGAGGCAACCGGTAAGGGCAGCAATTTCAAGTATGGCAGAACCATGCGCACCTTTGCATCCACCGTGGGCTATGAAAACATGATCATCGGTTACAACCCCACAGGCCCGGACGGCAAGCAGGGCGGCGAAAGCTGGGGACTGACGACGGATGAAGCCGTGGTGCTCAGTTACAAACTGGCTGACCAGCCGCAGAAAGTGGCCCGGATCCTGGAAATGATCAATGTGATCGGTTCCGACTTTGATACCTGGCTGAAGATCTGGGAGTGGGATACTGAAACAGATCAGTATGACTATGATGAGCTTCTGGGCTATGTGGCCAAGGAAGGCTATGAGAAGGCCTTTGAAGGCAGCCATACCAACATGTTCAACACACTGCAGAATCCGTTCTATGCCATGAAGGTGAAACCGGCACAGTATGAATGGGCCAAGACGCTGCCGCAGTTCAGGACCGGCGGATACTCCAATACCATGCTGCCGATCACGACCGCGTCCATGCCGAACTGCTGGACCAGTATGGAAACGCTCCGGCAGACCACGTATGTCGGTATCATTACGGGTGAGATTCCGGTAGACTCCTTTGACAGCTTTGTGGAAAGCTGGTATCAGATGGGTGGAACGGCAGTCACCGAAGAAGCCAATGAATGGTATCATTCCAAGTAAGCAGACCTCAGAACGGAAGGTTGCCTTCTGGGCAGCCTTCCGTTTTAAGTTTACGGCGCAAGCGTCAATTACCCACGACTGAAGTCGCGGGCTTGTGAAAACGAGTCCGGAGTTGACTAGCCAAAGATCTGCGGGATCTACGTTGAGAG
>ONWQ01000052.1 GCA_900321565.1 uncultured Eubacteriales bacterium | reverse complement strand
GGCTCCAGTCTGGAAAGGATCTCCCTGTTGTATACAGAGGAGATTTCCCGGTTGGGAATGGATACTCTGCACATCAGGTCCCCGGAAGGCGTATATTCTGCATCTGAAACTTTCAGATACCCGGATAATAGCAGAAAACTGTATATGGACGAGGGGTTCTTCTGAATCTGCGGGTACACTACATTGATATCCACGTACGTCAGAAAGGATTCCTTCTGAACAAGTGCATGCAGCCGCTGGTATGTTTCTGTGTCTGCACGCTGCAGCATTTCGCCGATCACTTCGTTGCTGCCAGTGGACACCCAGTATGGTCCCGGTCTGTACGCATTGCTGAAATAGCTGACCACTGACCAGGGGTTAAACAGATCCGAGTGTCCGAAGCGATAGCCGTCGTACCAGGCCCTGAGCTCTTCATACCGGTCTGCTGCGGAGTAGTATTCTGCCATGGCTCGGACTTCCTCCGGTGTGAAACCGAAGTACGTACTGTAAGGATCGTCCAGAATCGAATTGGTTTTCAGATTATTGAGTCCGCTGAAAATACTTTCCTTTGCTACCCGCAGGATTCCTGTAAGAAAACCATAGCGGAGATGCCGGTTGTCTTTAAACGCGCCTGAAAACAGGTTCCGGACAAAGAGTACAACCTGATCATAGAAACCGCAAACATATCCCTGTTGTATGGGCGTGTCATACTCGTCAATCATTACGATGGGTTCCGTCCCGTGATGTTCATGCAGCATTTTGGTGAGCATCATCAGTGACATCATGAACTCATTTGGGGTAGCCTGTCCGCTGGTAATTCTGCGGTAGAAGTCCACATCAGGATTGGAGTCAAGACTGAGCTCCGGATGCCTTCGGAATTCCATGGCAATCATTTTGGACATCAGATCGTATGTATCCGCCCAGGTTGTGCATTTGATGTCCTTAAATGTGAGATAGATGACAGGATATTTCCCCTGATGTACACGATACTCTCTGCCGCAGCCCCAGATTTTCTTGTCGGTGAAATAAATGGAAGTATCCTCATCGGTCTTTTCAAAGTAAGTCCTGAGCATGTCCATGTTGAGCGTTTTGCCGAAACGGCGGGGACGGGTGAAAAGCGATACCATCGGAACTTCATCCAGAAAATCACGGATCATCAGCGTTTTGTCGACATAGTAGTATTCGGTGGAAGCTTTTCTGTAGTCTGAGATCCCGATAGGCAGTGGCAGCAGACGCGCTTCCTTCTTCTCACGTGTGACAAGCCGCGCCTGTCTGCGGCGTTCGTCCTGCGGATACCTGGCGGTCATGGGAATCATCCATGAGCCCTTGACTTTTCTGACACCTTCGATTCGTCCGTCGCGACAAAGCCTTGCAAGCATGGATGGAGAGATGCTCCATTGTGCGGCTGCATCCTGAATAGAAAGCCAATCTGCCAAGTCCATCAACTCCTTCGTGTTCTGAGAACTACAGGATGATTATACAGATACAAATGAACAAATGCAACAAAGTTCAGAATAAAATGAACAATTATTCCAGAAATGTTCATTTGTGTGTTCATTTTTGGGCAGTCCAGGGAATACAGAAAGAAAAGAAGGTTCCGCATTCACAGCAAACTGATTCCATGTCAGTTTGTCCCCCTATAAGGGCGTTGTTAAATCACTACTTGAAGTCACGCCGCCGCACTCTCGTGACTTTGGAATCGTCTGGTACAGTATTGAGAAACCTTGCACTTTGTGATATAAGTTTTCTGTTTCTGGAAACTCTGCCTGCGGAGAATTTCCGGGGGCTGAGTACGGATCCGGGTCCGGATCCCGGGAACAGTCTGCATGTGACATGGTTTGCCCAGGGTATGTTACCGGGCAAAACCGTAAGGAATACAGAGCCAGAGAGGAGGCGGCGGAGGATCTTTGAGCGAAGAAGCTGCGGATCCTTTGCCCAACGCAGATGAAGTTAGGTGTAGTAGGTTTGCCCAATGTCGGGAAAAGTACCCTGTTCAATGCCATTACCCAGACCAGCAATGCACAGGCGGCCAATTTCCCGTTCTGTACCATTGAGCCGAATACCGGCATGGTCATGGTGCCGGATCACAGGCTGGATGTACTGGCTGAAATGTACCATCCCAAGAAAGTGACACCGACCACAGTGGAATTCGTGGATATTGCCGGCCTTGTGAAGGGCGCAAGCCACGGCGAAGGCCTCGGGAACAAATTCCTGAGCCATATCCGTGAAGTCGATGCAATCGTCCATGTGGTCCGCTGCTTTGATGACCCGAACATTATCCGTGCCGATTGTTCCACAGACCCGGTCAGCGATATTGAAACCGTGAACCTGGAACTGATCTTTGCGGACATGGAAACTGTACAGCGCCGTCGGGACAAGGCCCAGCGTGCCGTGCATGGCGGGGATAAGCAGGCCCAGGCGGAAGACGCTCTGTGCAAGCGGATGCTGGAACATCTGGAGACCGGCAAGCCTGCCCGTACCCTGGATATGACCGATGACGAGCGCGCCATGGTGGACAGCTGGTTCCTTCTGACCACCAAGCCCGTGATCTATGCGGCCAATATTGCCGAGGAAGACCTGGGCAAGGATGAAAGCGAGATCCGCGACCTGGACAAGGTCAGGGCCATCGCTGAGCAGGAGAACGCGGAAGTACTGGTCATCTCGGCGGCGATTGAGGAAGAGATCTCTCAGATGGACCCGGAGGAAAAAGCCGAGTTCCTCTCTGACCTCGGCATCGGGCAGAGCGGTATGGAGCGTATGATCACAGCCTGCTATCATCTGCTGGGACTCATTTCCTTCCTCACAGCCGGTGAGGATGAGTGCCGTGCATGGACCATCCGCAAGGGCACCAAGGCACCGCAGGCCGCGGGCAAGATTCATACCGACTTTGAGAAGGGCTTTATCCGTGCAGAAGTTGTGCCGTTTGACACCCTGGCTGAACTCGGTTCCATGGCAGCCTGCAAGGAAAAGGGCCTGGTCCGTTCGGAAGGCAAGGAGTATGTCATGAAGGACGGGGACATTGTTCTGTTCCGGTTCAATGTGTAACCGGATGGAGGCAGTATGAGCAGGATCGGTTTTTTACTCAAGCGTGCAGCCCGGATGGACTACCGCAAGATGTGGGCAACCACGGATTTTCTGAAGGAACGCAGCGGGAAGTCCAGACCGTGGCTTATGCAGGACATGCTCCGGTGTGCCGTGAAGTACAACGCGGGCTACATGGACTATAAGATTGCGGAGATGTACCGGCTCAATGATGCCCAGAAGCGCACCGTGATCACCCGCGGCATTTCCAATTCCATCGTCCGGCGGATGAATGACAAGGCCTACTGGCATTTCTTTGATGACAAGGCACAGTTCAACCGGACCTTCAGCAAGTATGTGACCCGCGACTGGCTCATGATCGGACCGGACACCCGGACAGAGGACCTGGACGCACTGATCCGGAAGCATGATGCACTCATCGGCAAGCCCCTGGAAGGCTCCAGCGGCCAGGGCATCCAGAAGTATACGTCTGCGGACTGGACCGGCGGTGCGAAGGCGTTCCTGGACCGGCTGCATACGGACGGGATCGGCATCCTGGAAGAGGTCGTGATCCAGCATCCCCGGATGGCTGAGATGTGCCCGACGTCTGTCAATACCTGCCGGATTGCCACACTCCTGGGCGATAAGCAGCAGGGGATTGTCTATGCATTCCTGCGTATCGGCAACGGCAAGGTCATGGATAATGTGGACTGCGGCGGTATGGCTGCGCGCATTGATCTGGACTCCGGCACGCTCCTGACGGTGGGTGCGGACAAGCAGGGGAATACCTACGAAAAGCATCCCATCACCGGCACCCCGATTATCGGGTTCACCATCCCGTTCTGGGAGGAAGCCAAGGCCATGTGCCTTGAGGCGGCACAGATCGTGCCCCAGCTCCGGTTCGTGGCCTGGGACGTGGCCATCACGGAGAACGGCCCGACGTTTATCGAAGGCAATTCCTTCCCGAGCCACGCAGTCCCGCAGTTTGCGGCGCATTATCCGGACGGGATCGGGATCCTGCCGGAGTTCCGTAAGTTCATTGATGTCTGAGAAAGGTTCCTGTGAGGGGGTGATGTCCGTGCCATGGATGCGCAAGGGTCTTGCGATGCTTCTTTTGCTGCTTCTGGTCTTCCCGGTCCCGGGCCAGGCGGAAGAAGACGAGGAAGAACTGATCATCGAGGAGTATGTGCTGCTCACGGATGACGGGGAGGAAATCCCGGACCTGGAAGCCATGGAGGATGCCGCAGCCACACCGGTGCCGGAACTGACGCCCCGGGATGACTTCATTGACCGGATGGTGCAGCTCGGCGAAAAACTCTACGATAAAGCCAACGGACGCGCCCAGCGTGCGCACTATGCCAGTGATATCTATGTCTGCAAGAACTTTACGGTGTACCTGTTCCGTGAGAACCGGGATGCGTTCCGTATGGCGGAGTACCCGGATGTCCGACTGAGGATCCCCAATAATATGCCGGCGCGCCAGTGCAAGCCGTACGCCTATGGGCTTGCCTGGGAAGAGATTGACGCATCCGAAGGCAATCCCTTCTATGCGGCGGCCGAGTTCCGGTATGATCCGGAACTGAGCAAGGAAGAAAACATGGAAAAGGCGCTCGCGTTCATGCGCGAGGTCCGGCGCGGGGACTTCATGCAGATGTCTGCGGATTACGAGTATGGCGTCGGCGCGCACTCGGCCATCTTTATCTCGGATTATGATCCCGCGACGGATACGGTCCACTGGATGGACTCCAATATGCGCGGGAAGAAAGTGAACGGGATCCGCTACGGGATTGTCCAGTTCAATGAAGAAAAGTCCATAGAATGGTGGGCATCCTGTTTCTGCAAGAAGACCCGCGGCGCGACACTCTACCGGCTGCGGGACGATATCATCTATGCGGACTGAGCCCGTCTGAACCAAAAATAAAGCGGACATGACAGGTTCCGCTGTGAGCCCCTGTGTGATTTCTGAGACTGCTCAAGAAGTACGGCATACGGGGTTCTTTCTGTATCTGCAGCCCTGCGGGGCAGGGAAGAGCGGAGGCAAGCAGACTTTGCACAGGAACAGGAGGCCAGAACATGTCTTACAGTATGCACTATGACGACAGCAGCCGGCTGATCATCTCGGATATCCACTGCGACTGCGGCTGCACGCACAACGAACCCGAACAGGATATCTATGTGGGCAAGGATATCCTGAAGAATCTCGCTTCCTATATCGCACGCCGCGGCCTGGGCCGTGCCTGCGTGCTGGTGGCTGATGAAATCACCTATGCGCTTGCGGGCAGCCGGGTCCGGGAACTTCTGGATGCCGCGGGCTACCGGGTCACTGAGTGTGTCCTGAAGCGGGAAGGCAAACTGGAACCGGATGAAACCGCGGTCGGCGAGGTCTTCCTGTCCCTGGGCCCGGACACGGCATTCATTGTATCCGTCGGCTCGGGCTCT